>CAZZXW010000022.1:0-17136 GCA_964658095.1 uncultured Parafilimonas sp.
GCCACAAAACCATATTGGTAACATCAGCTTCAGCAAAACTGGTAACATGCGCACTTGTTTGTTTGCTGTTAATCATATGCTTTGCAATCAGCTTGCGCATTCTGTCCATTTCAATCACTTCAACATTGTCACCATAATCAGTTTCCGGTTGTTCAGTTTCTTCTTTAGTGTTTTCTGTTTCAGGTTGTAATGGCTGATGTATTTCTTTCTTTTGCTCACTACTTACCGTTGGTTGTTGGTTATTATTTCCATGATGGTGATTTTCTTCTTTCTGATCTCTAACTCCTTCTTCCTGATTCCTGGTTCCAGGGACCTGGCCTCTGTTTGCCACATAATTTAAAATATCTTTTTTAGTAACACGGCCTTCATTACCCGTTCCTGAAATCTGTTCCAGTTCCATCATTCCAATACCTTCATTGTTAGCAATGTTCAGCACCAGCGGTGAATAAAAGCGATTGATCTTTTCATTACCATTACCACCATTTCCATTGCTTACCGGCGCATAGGTTTTTGGAACATACGGTACAGTTTCCTCTTCGTATTCTTCCTCAGATTTTACGTCAGCAAGTGGTGCAAAAACAGGCGCATCATTTACAGGCGCAGCCTGTTTTACATCTGTTTCAATTTTTGCAATTACGCTGCCAACAGGCACCACATCATTTTCCTTAAATAAAATTTCACTTACAGTTCCCGCAGTTGTACTCGGCACTTCACTATCTACTTTATCAGTCGCAATATCCAGCACCGTTTCATCCTGGCGCACAGCATCGCCCGGCTTCTTGTGCCATTTCAAAATGGTAGCTTCCATTATACTTTCGCCAAGTTTTGGCATTACCAGGTCAACAAGTGCCATATACTTTATTTTATGTTTTGGGCCGTCAGCTAATATATAATTATCTGCTTTTGTTCCGGCTATCCGCTGCAAGTCCGCCACAAGGCTTTACACAAACCTTCAGCGGGCTTTACGCTTCTATCCGGCAGCCACTCATCGTACGGACTTTGAATTCAACAAAAATCAATCATCAAAATTATTTCTACAAAAGCTAAGCACCAAAGTTAAATGAATAAGGCAATCCGCAATCGTTGTAAATGTGCATAACAAGTGCAGAGTATTATTCATTTGCGGTTTATAAATATCGGTTAAGTTTACGTTGATAATTTTAATCATGAAGCGCATAACATTTTATAAAATATTGCTCATTGTTTTTTTCATTCAGCTTATATCAATTCAAACAATATGGTCGCAAACAATTATTCAGCGTGATCCAGAAATAAGCAACATGGTTAACCAGGTTTCTGCTGATTCATTGCGTTCGTACGTTCATACGCTTGTAAATTTTAACACAAGAAGCACATTGAGTAATCAAACCAGTAAAACAAAAGGTATTCGTGCAGCCCGGAACTGGGTGTTGAATAAATTTCTTTCAAACGTTATGCAATCAAACGGAAGATTAACTGCTTACATTGATACCACAACCATTAATGCAGATTCAGAGCGCATTAACCGAAAGATTGTGTTGGGGAATGTGGTTGCTGTTTTAAAAGGAAGTGATTCTGCTGACAAAAGAATTTTTTTAATGAGTGCGCATCTTGACAGCCGCCGTTCTGATGTGATGGATTCAACCGGTTTTGCGCCCGGTGCAAATGACGATGCAAGCGGTGTTGCAGCAATACTGGAAGCTGTAAGAATTATGAGCAAACATAATTTTCCATCAACCATAATTTTTACGGCAGTTAGTGGCGAAGAACAAGGTTTGTTTGGTGCAGCATTTATGGCTGATAAAGCTGCAAAAAATAATTATGATATTGAAGCTGTGTTAAACAATGATATAATAGGAAGCGATAACAGCAGCGGCACCAATACAATTAATAACGGTGAGTTACGGGTATTCAGCGAAGCTTTTTCTGTGCTTGATACAGGTAAAGCTTTGCAACATATAAGAAGCCTTGGTTTGGAGAATGATGGAAAATCAAGGCAGCTTGCCCGTTATGTTAAAGAAATTAGTGAACGTTATATTGATAATATGAAAATAATTATGGTGTACCGCACAGATAGATTTTTGCGTGGCGGTGATCATATCCCTTATCTCAATAAAGGTTTTGCTGCAGTGCGTTTAACAGAAATGAATGAAAATTTTAATCATCAGCACCAAAATGTAAGAACATCTAATGATACAGCTTATGGTGACCTTGAAGAATATATGGACTTTGATTACCTGCGTAAAAATGCCGGTGTAAATATTGCAACGCTTGCCAATCTTGCAAAGGCGCCATCAATACCACAAAAAGTTTTTATTAATACAAAAGAGCTTACTAATTTTTCAAACATCTCCTGGCAAAAACCACAAACAGGTAATGTAAAAGGTTATTATATTTTAATGCGTGAAACAACAAGTGCCGTTTGGGAGAAAAAAATATTTACTGCTGATACTTCTATTACTTTACCTTATTCAAAAGACAATTATTTTTTTGGAGTGCAATCAGTAAGCAATGATGGTAACGAAAGTTTAGCGGTTGTGCCGGTGCCTGTTCATTAGTTGTATTTTTTTATAAAACTGCATAACAAATACAAAGTATTGATAGCAGTTAGCTCAATGTTTCGCTTTCTGTCAAACCTGAAATTCATTTTTTTTGTTTCTGTTTTTTTATGATTACCTACAGCTATCCAAACAGTGCCAACAGGTTTTTCTGCGGAGCCGCCGCCAGGGCCCATAATGCCGGAAACAGCAAGCGCATAATCAGTTTGCATAACATCTAAAACACCTGTTATCATTTGCTGTACCGTTTCTTCACTTACTGCACCAACCGTTAGCAGGGTTTCATTACTTACATGCAATACATTTTCTTTGATGCTGTTATCATAACTCACAACACTTCCTTTAAAATATTTTGATGAACCTGCAACAGTTGTTATGAGATGCGCAATGTAGCCGCCGGTGCAGCTTTCAGCGGTTGCAACCGTTTTACTTTTATCCTTTAATAACCTGCCAAGCAATATTTCAAAAGTTATGTCTTCATCAATGGCCATTACATCAGCCACTTCTTGTTTAAGTGTATTAAAATTATCATCCAGCAGTCTTTCAACCTCTTGTTTTTCACCTTGAGCCGTTAAACGTAAACGCACCATTCCATGATTAGGCAAATACGCCAGCTTAATAGTTGATGGTAAATTCTGTTCAAAATCCTTTATGCGTTCTGCAAGAAAAGATTCACCAATGCCAACTGTTAATAAAGTTTTATAACCAATATAGGGTAAGCTGAATTTCTGTTTCAGCAAAGGCAAGACATGTTTTTGCATAATAAATTTCATCTCATGCGGAACGCCGGCCATGCTGATAAAAATTTTATTATTCTTTTCAAACAGCATTCCGGGCGCTGTTCCAACTTCATTCTTCAGCACGGTGCAAACATCAGGCACTTCAGCTTGTTTGCGGTTTACTTCTAGCAAAGGCATTGGCCTTTTAAAAACATGTTCAAATAAATAAGTTACATGCTGCAATGTGGGTTCATGCATTATTAATTTACCGCCAAAATATTCAGCAAGCAAAGGTTTTGTTATATCATCTTTGGTTGGCCCTAAACCACCTGTTATAAGAATTATTTCTGATGTTGCAGCTTCATCATCCAATGCTTTCCATATTTCTTCACGCACATCACCAACAGCAATTCTTCGCTTAACCCAAACACCAATTTTATTAAGTTCCTGTGCAATAAAAGCGCTGTTGGTATCAATCACCTGGCCAATTAAAAGTTCATCGCCAATTGTTATTATTGAAGCATTAATAGTTTGCATTATAAAAGATTATTTCTTTGTTGAATGAATAAAAGGTTGTTGTGTTTTTTTATGATGCTTATTTATTTGCCGGTGCAAATGTATAGTCAATCTGTTGCTGATAAACTTAAAAAAGCCACGAATGATTTTTTGCATGATGAACAAATGAAACATGCGATTGTAAGCATGTATGTAACGGATACAGATGGTAATAAAATTTTTGCATTGAATGAACAATACGGCCTTGCACCAGCCAGCACGCAAAAAATTTTTACAGCCATTGCTGCATTTTCAATATTAGGAAATGACTTTACTTATAAAACAGAAATCGGCTATAATGGTTCGATAGAAAATAATGTTTTAAACGGCGATATCATTATTAAAGGTTATGGAGATCCAACGTTTGGAAGCTGGCGTTATGCTCAAACAAAACCTGATTCAATTTTAAATTTTATAACGACTGCAATATTTAGTACAGGTATAAAAAAGATAAACGGCAATGTAATTTTGGATGACGCAGCGTTTGGTTATAATGCTTTGCCGGGTGGTTATATCTGGGATGACATGGGCAATTATTATGGTAGTGGAAGCTGGGCATTTAACTGGCGGGAAAACCAATATGATTTGTTTTTAAAACCTGGTAGAAATGTTGGTGATACATCAACATTTATTAAAACACAACCAACACTTGCAGTTGATGCATATAATAATTTTATAACTACTGCAGATGCAGGAACAGGCGACAATACTATTTTATATTCATCAATATATAACCATACAATTTTTGCCGAAGGAACAATTCCAAAAGGCGTTGATCAGTTTATTGTTTCTGGTTGCATGCCTTATGCAACAGATCAGTTAAAGATGGAACTTGACTCAACTTTAAAAAAAAATAATATTGAAATTGAAAGAACAATAATTACAGGCGCATCTTTTCAAAAACAAAAAAAACAAGTTCAACAAGCACAAAATAAAATTGCAACTTATACTTCACCAACACTTGACAGTATTGTTTATTGGTTCCTTCAAAAAAGTATAAATCTTTATGGTGAATGCCTTGCAAAAACAATTGCTTATAAACAAGATGGTTTTGGTTCTACTATTAATGGCGTGTATGACATAAAAAAGTTTTGGCAACAACAGGGCATTGATTCTTCATCAATAAATATTGCTGATGGCTGCGGGCTTTCACCGCAAAACAGAGTTACAACGTATGCCATGGTAAATGCAATGTTATTTGCAAGAAAGCAAACATGGTTTAATAGTTTCTATAAAGCGCTGCCAATTGCTGACGGCATGAACCTGAAAAGCGGTTTGATTAATGGTGTAAGAAGTTTTACCGGTTATTATACTGCACCAAATGGTAAAAAATATGTATTGGCAATAATTATAAATAATTATGATGTAAGCAAAGGCAGCATAACGCAAAAAATATTTAATGTGCTTGATGCTTTAAAATGATAAACCCCTGATTTGTTCAGAGGTCTATCATTAATAATAAAAATTATTCACCTTTTTTTGGATAAATAAGTTTATCCCTTGTTATTTAAATATCTGTGGCTTCACCATAAGCAACTGCTGTAGCTTCTTTCACAGCTTCGCTCATAGTTGGATGCGGATGTACTGCCTGCAAAATTTCATGACCGGTGGTTTCAAGTTTTCTTGCCGTAACAATTTCAGCAATCATTTCTGTAACATTAAAGCCAATCATGTGTGCGCCTAACAGCTCACCATATTTTGCATCATAAATAATTTTTACAAAACCTTCTGTCGCTCCTGCTGCTGTTGCTTTTCCACTTGCCATAAAAGGAAATTTTCCAACCTTGATATTTATACCTGCATCTTTTGCTGCCTTCTCCGTCATACCTACACTTGAAACTTCAGGAATGCAATAAGTGCAACCTGGTATATTTCCATAGTCAAGCGGTTCCGGTGCATGTGCAGTTTTCTTTTCAATAAAAGCAATATGTTCAGCCGCTACAATTCCTTCACGGCTTGCTTTGTGTGCCAACGCCTGGTTAGGGGTGCAATCACCAATAGCGTAAAACCCCGGTACATTGGTTTGCAAAAATTTATCGGTAATAATCTTTCCCTTATCCGTTTTAATACCAGCAGATTCAAGGCCTAAATTTTCAACGTTTGAAACTACTCCAACAGCGCTTAATAAAATATCTGCTTCAAGTGTTACCGTGCTGCCATCTTGTTTTTTTACAGTTGCTCTTACACCATTGCCTGATGTATCTGCTTTTTCAACGGTGGCATTCACCATTATATCAATGCCTTGCTTTTTATATTGCTTTTCCAGCTCTTTAGAAATCTCTTCATCTTCAACAGGAACTATTCTTGGCATAAATTCAACAATAGTGACCTTTGTGCCCATGCTGTTATAGAAATAGGCAAACTCTGAACCGATAGCACCACTGCCAACAACAATCATACTTTTAGGTTGCTGCGGCAAAACCATTGCTTCGCGATAACCAACAATTTTTTTACCATCCTGTTTTAGATTTGGTAATTCACGGCTTCTGCCACCTGTTGCGATAACTATATATTTTGCTTCAACTGTTTGTTTATTATTATCGGCTGCAGTTACTTCTATCTTTCCTTTTGATATAATTTTTGCATTGCCCATTATCACATCAATCTTATTCTTGCGCATAAGAAACGCAACACCTTTGCTCATTTTATCAGCTACGCCACGGCTGCGTTTTATCACTGCACCAAAATCCTGTTTTGCATCCGGAGCAGATAAACCGTAGCTTTCAGCATGCTTCATATAATCAAACACCTGTGCACTTTTTAATAAAGCTTTGGTAGGAATGCAACCCCAGTTCAAACAAATTCCACCAAGGCTTTCTCTCTCTATGATTGCTGTTTTAAAACCTAATTGTGAAGCACGTATCGCAGCAGGATAACCACCCGGTCCGCTACCAATAACAACTACATCGTATGCCATATTTTAAGATTGTTGATTGTAAATTTAACATTGATTGTTACGCTAAAAATTGAGCGAATGTACTTTGTAAAATGCAATCAAGAAAGTATGATGATTGATCAGAACAATGTAATCAGGCGCTTAAAATTTTATCTCTTCGTCATGCGCATCAAAAAAATGGAATTCGGTAAAATAATAATCTGAATTAGATTTTACTTTAATCTTTGTTTTGTATTTGCGGTTCCATTTAAATGCAATAGAAAAAATTCCTTTTGTAAGATGTGAGTATACAATCGGGTGCACAAAAATAGTAAGATTTTTATGCTGATGTGTGATAAGATAGTTTAAGCGGTTCTCAATTTCATCTGTTAATAATAATGTTGATGTAACCTTACCGGAGCCATTACATGATGGGCATGTTTCTGCAGTATTAATGCTTACTTCAGGCCGCATGCGTTGCCTTGTAATCTGCATTAATCCAAATTTTGATATTGGTAATACAGCATGTTTGGCTCTGTCTGTACGCATAAAATTATCCATCGCTTCCTGCAGCTTGCGCTTGTTATCAGGCAGCTTCATATCAATAAAATCAACCACAATAATTCCACCTATATCACGCAACCTTAATTGCCTTGCTATTTCTTCACCAGCTTCAAGGTTAGTTGACAATGCATTTTCTTCCTGGTTATTACTTACACTTTTATAGCCGCTGTTTACATCAATTACATGTAACGCTTCAGTATGTTCTATAATGAGATAAGCACCGCTTGGCAGGTTTACTGTTTTACCAAAGGTTGCCTTAACCTGTTTGTTTATACCAAACTGATCAAAAATTGGAATGCCATTTACATGATAAGAAACGATCTCCGCTTTTTCAGGTGCGATCTTTTGAATATAGGTGCGTGTATCATTGTACATATTGCGATCATTGATCACAACACGGTTAAAATCTTCATTCAATAAATCGCGTAAAATGCTGGTTGTTTTATCCTGCTCACTTAAAATTTTTGCAGGCGCTTTAGCATTTTTTAAATTAGTTTGAATAGTATGCCATGTTTCAATAAGCTGTGCAAGATCATCATGCAGTTCTGCTGAATTTTTACCTTCAGCAGCAGTGCGTACAATTACGCCAAAGTTTTTTGGTTTTATTGATTCAACAATTTTATGTAACCGCTTTCTTTCTTCTGCGCTATGTATTTTTTTTGATACAGCAATCACATCATTAAATGGCGTTATCACAATAAACCTTCCGGGCAATGAAAGCTCGCAACTTAAACGTGGACCTTTAGCTGCAATAGGCTCTTTTAAAATCTGTACGAGTAATTCAGGCTTGCCTTTTATTACTTCATTTATTTTACCGGTTTTTATTATTTCCGGCTCGGGTTCAAACTTAGAAAAATCAGCAATATCATTTGATTTTTCATTAATAGAAAGTTGAGTAAATTTTAAAATGGAGCGTATGTACGGGCTTAGATCAGTGTAATGTAAAAACGCATCTTTTTCAAATCCAACATCAATAAATGCAGCATTTAAACCTGGAATTAATTTCTTTACTTTCCCAAGATACAAATCGCCAACAGCAAACGCAGCGTCGGCTTTTTCATGATGCAGTTCAACCAGTTTTTTATTTTCAAGCAACGCAATTTCAACACCGTTCAAATTTGCGTTAATAATCATCTCTTTGTTCACAATCTTTCTTTATAATCAGTCATAGCAAAATAATTAACATGTGCCTATGGCACAAGTAAGTAAAAACAAGGAAGGAAAGGAAAGTGTTGGAGTGGTAAATAAACCAGCGTAATTACTTACACCGGTTATGCAATTTATTTGTTTTTCTTCTTATGACGGTTTTTTCTTAACCTCTTTTTTCTTTTATGAGTAGCAATTTTATGACGCTTTCTTTTTTTACCACAAGGCATACTTTGTATAATTTTTTAGTAGTTAAAATAATTTTATTGTAAAGATTTTATTCTTGTTTCTATTTCATTTCTTGCTTCGGGCACCTGTATAAATTTAAGTGCTTCATTATACCATTTTACAGCGTTTGTTTTATCGTCTTTCCTGTCATAAGCCTGTGCTAAATCCAGGATCGCTTCCACATTATCGGGCTGCATTTTAATTACATTATTAAACCGCTCAATAGCTTTATCTAACTGGCCGCTTTGAATACCACCGAGGCCGAGCATCATCTGGGCATATACGTTGCCAGGGTTTTTGTCAGCAATTTCTCTGATTGCAAGTATACCCTGCATCGGGTTTTCAGAAATGTTGCCAAACATATAACACGCACCTAACCCGATTTTTGATGAATCATTATCCGGATTTAATTTCAAAGCACTTTCAAATAACTCTTTTGCCTGTGTTGCCAGCCAGTGTTGCATGGCGGCATCAGTTGTTGCCAGCAAATTGCTTAAAAGCAAATGGGCGGCAAAGGTGAGGTTTTTTTCAGAACTTTCCAACTTAGCAGCTTCGCCTATGTAATAAGCACCTAATTGTTCATTGTGTAAACTGTCCATCCAATAAAGTGAAAGCTGCTGATCAATCTTTAATTGCTGGTTATGAACATCGCCACGAACAACACTGTTCTCTAACTGCATTAGCTTTTGAACTTGTGCAGCATTTAAGGTTTGTTTTGATTTTGCGATTACTTCTTGTGTAGTAATATTAGAAACCGGCGGTGAATCATTTGCAGCAATAGCCGGAAATTTTTTTTGATTAACGGTATTACCAAAGAAGTACAAACCAATAACAAGCAATACGCCTGCTAAAATTAAAATCCATTGTTGTTTTATCACTTAAAAAAAATTGATGCAAAACTACTGCACCGTTTGCATTTGCTTTACTTCACTAACAAATTCTTTAGAAGGCTTAAATGCAGGAATGAAATGTTCGGGTATGTGCACAGCAACGTTCTTCTTAATATTTCTTCCGATTTTTGCAGCACGTTTTTTTGTAATAAAACTGCCGAAGCCACGGATATAAATATTTTCACCTTTGGCAATGTTCGTTTTGATTTCTTTAATCAATGATTCAACAGTAACCAGCACGTCAACTTTAGGAATACCCGTTTTGTCAGAAATGTTGTTGATAAGATCAGATTTGCGCATGGGTAATGTTTTTAGTTAGATAACCTAAATATAATCATTCATTTAAAAACAAAATAATTTTTCAATATAAAATTCAAATATATTAAGTGTGCTGAAGGTGTTGCATCTATTTAAGCGTGCTTTTTATTTCATTCAGTTTCATTAATGCTTCAACAGGCGTAAGGCGATTTATATCTATGCTTTCAAGTAATGTTCTTATTGTTGAAAATGTTTGGGAATGTGCATCAAAAATAGAAAGCTGCACTTGAGGCGCAGCAATTTTTTTTATGTTATGCTGATGTGAAGCATCGTTCTTTTCTTCAAGCTGTTGTAATATTTCATTGGCGCGTTTTATTAATTGCGGCGGCATGCCTGCCATTCTCGCCACATGTATACCGAAGCTGTGTGTGCTGCCGCCGGCTGCCAGTTTTCTTAAGAAAATAATTTTATTATTTACTTCTTTAATAGTGATATGAAAATTTTTTATACGTGGCCATTTATTTTCCAGTTCATTCAGCTCGTGATAATGCGTGGCAAATAAAGTTTTTGGTGTGCAACTATTATTGTGTAAAAATTCTGCAATACTCCATGCAATTGAAATACCATCATACGTAGAGGTGCCGCGGCCAATTTCATCTAATAATATTAAGCTGCGTTGCGAAATATTATTAATGATGCTTGCTGTTTCATTCATTTCAACCATGAATGTACTTTCACCACCACTTAAATTATCGCTTGCACCAACACGTGTAAAAATTTTATCTGTTATTGGCACATAAGCTTCATCAGCCGGTACAAAGCTGCCCATGTGTGCCAGCAAAGTTATTAATGCAGTTTGGCGCAGCAGTGCACTTTTACCACTCATGTTTGGGCCGGTTAAAATAATAATTTGCTGAGACGAAGCATCTAACAAAATATCATTCGCAACATACACTTCACCCGCCGCAAGATTACGTTCAATAACAGGATGACGGCTTGCCTTTAAATTCAGTTCAAAGCCTTCATGCAGTTGCGGTTTTTTATAATTATACTGCAAAGCATTTTGTGCAAAGCAACAAAGGCAATCAATTGTTGCAAGTATGTTGCCATTACTTTGAATGGGTGCAATAAAATCCTGCAACTCCGTTAACAGCTTAGTATAAATTTCTGTTTCAAGCTGTAAAATTTTTTCTTCGGCACCAGTAATTTTTTCTTCATACTCTTTTAATTCAGGCGTAACAAAACGTTCTGCATTGGCCAGTGTTTGCTTGCGCATCCATGCCTGCGGCACTTTTGTTTTATGGGAGTTTGTTACTTCAAGATAATAACCAAATACATTATTAAAGCCAATCTTTAAAGTAGTTATGCCGGTTTGTTCTGCTTCTCTTTGCTGTATATTTATAAGATATTGTTTGCCGCCGCTTGCAATGCTTCTTAATTCATCAAGATCTTTACTAGTACCTGTTTTAATAACAGAACCTTTATTGATTGAAACCGGCGGAACTTCATTTATTTCATTAAAAATTTTTTCTGAAATATAACTACACCCATTAATGGCATCTGCCAAACGTTTTATATAAGTATTGGAAGATGCAGCGCATAACTGTTTTATATTACTTGCATATTGCAAGCCTTTCGCAATATGCATAACATCTCTTGGTGTAATTTTTCCTGATGGAATTTTGCTCACCAGCCTTTCAATATCGCCACACTGCTTTATTAACTGTTGTAACTGTTTGCGCAAATCGGTTTGCAGAATCAGGTGTTCAACAGTATTTAATCTTTCATTTATTTTATTAATGTCTTTCAAAGGCAACAGCAGCCAGCGCTTCAGTAATCTTGCGCCCATCGGGCTTACTGTGCTGTCAATAATTTTTAATAAGCTTTGCTGATGATCATTGCCGTTACTTAATAATTCAAGGTTGCGGATCGTAAATTTATCCATCCATAAATAATCATCTTTTTCTAACCGCTGAACAGAAGTGATGTGCTGTAAATTAGGATGCTCTGTTTCTTTTAAATAATGCAACACAGCACCGGCTGCAATTATACCGCAACGCAGGTTTTCTATACCAAAGCCTTTTAATGAATGGGTTTGAAAATGCTTTAAAAGATTTTCAGTTGCAAACGCTTCTTCAAAAATCCATGGCTCCAAAGTGTAGGTATAAAATTTTGTTCCGAAATATTCTTTAAAATGTTTCTGGTTGCTGCGCTGATAAATAACTTCAGCAGGTTTTAAAGTTTGCAATAGTTTATCAGCATACTCACGGTTGCCTTCGGTAACAAAAAATTCTCCCGTTGAAATATCTAGAAACGCCAAACCAAAAGTATCATCTGTAAAATGCAATGCGGATAAAAAATTATTGCTGGTAATTTCAAGTAACTTATCGTTTGTAGCAATGCCTGGCGTAACCAGTTCTGTAACGCCGCGCTTAACAATACCTTTTGCAAGTTTTGGATCTTCAAGCTGGTCGCAAATGGCAACACGATAACCGGCTTTTACCAATTTATGGAGATAGGTGTCTAATGCATGATGCGGAAAACCTGCGAGCTCGTTGCTTGTTGGAGAGCCATTATTTCTTTTGGTTAAAGTTATGCCTAACACTTGTGATGCAGTGACAGCATCTGTTCCAAAGGTTTCATAAAAATCACCAACGCGAAACAATAAAATGGCATCAGGATATTTTTGCTTGATTGCCTTATGCTGCTGCATCAGCGGTGTATCTTCAGCTGCTTTTGCCATTGCGACAAATATAGTTTTTAACACGTCAAACGAGAACCGTCAATGGTGAATTCGACTTTTATTTGGCATTGTATTGCTGTTCATTTTTCATTTACCACTTGCAGCAACACCGGATTTTTCTTTTTATCAAGCCAGTAAATAAGCTTTAAGATGTTTTCTTTTGTCATGGCTGTGCAGCCTGAAGTTCCTGAGTTTTGATTGCGCCAGATATGTATAAAAATACAGGAGCCATTACCTGGTTTAATAGCATTACCGTTGTATTTAACCCAAACGCCATACTCATACAAACTGTCTTTACGCCGCATGTATTCAAAGCTGTTGAAATTATGTTTGGCTGTATCTGCTTTTATCAACGTGTTGTAATAAGAAGAGCTTACATCATCCACACAATAAAAGTTTGTATCAACCTGTACAAAAGGCATGTGCAGGTTTTTTAAGTTATGATAACTGAATACAGGTCCAAGCGCAAAAATACCTGATGGCGATTTGCCATCACCTTCATGCTTTACGGGCATAGTGTTGCTGAAGCTGATTGATGATGTTTCATCTTTACCCAAACCATTTTTGCCAACTACAATAATGAATGAATCTTTAAGCCACCACTGTTTATGATTGCTCTTTCGTTCATACAAAAACATTGTTCCCTGAATGGTTGAATCTGATAACGTTTTTACAAACAGCACCTGGTTGTTATCTTTTAAATAAGTATTGTATTGATTGATGAATTGAGTATAGCTACATACAGTTACTAAATGGAATAAGATAAAAAGAATAATTTTCATAAACTATTGATCAAATAAGTAAAATAAAAATCATCAAAGTCGCCTGCGCAATAAACCATTTGTTGTTTAATACCGCTTTAAATTCAAAAATATCTCCGGTAAGTTTTTTATTAAAACACTTTTATTTAAATACTATCCCCCTTCTCATAACAAACCCTGCAACGTGGTTCATAAACATCGGTTTCACCCAAAACAACCTGTGCATTTTGTTTTGTTTTACGATAAGAAATATTTGCAATGTTGCCGCAATGCACACAGATGGCATGCAGCTTTGTAATATAATCTGCAATGGCCAGCAGTTGCGGCATGGCACCAAAAGGTTTGCCGCTATAATCCATATCAAGACCAGCAACTATTACACGAATGCCGCTTAATGCCAGGGTTTCACAAACATCGCAAATGCCATCATCAAAAAATTGCGCTTCATCAATACCCACCACATTTACATCTTGCGACAGTAACAAAATATTCTGCGAATGCGCCACCGGTTGTGAGGTAATTGAGTTATCATCATGGCTAACCACGTTTAGTTTATGATAACGGTTATCAAGCGAAGGCTTAAATATTTCAACTTTTAAATTAGCAATGCGTGCCCGCTTTAAACGGCGTATCAGTTCTTCTGTTTTACCACTGAACATTGAGCCGCAGATCACTTCTATCCAACCGCGTTTTATACCGTTAACTGAAGGCTCAATAAACATTTGAAATAAAATTAAAGTTGTAACGTTGTACTTACACTGCCTGCTAACGCAGGTAAATATTTTATCAAAAATAAAATATCTAATGGAAAGAACGGGATTGCTGATTGAACGGTTACAGACCCAATACCATGATAATGCAGGCAGAAAAAACCTTGTAATTACTGCTCAATTGCTTTTATCTGAACTGCAAAAAAATGACGAAGAAAACGGTGAACCATCTTCCGCTGCTGTATCTGTTTTTTACCCGGCTTTTTACGAATTTGCTGATGAAGTAAAAGAAACCATTGCTGAATTACCACCGGTTGAAAATGTAACAACAACCAAGCAGGAAGAAGCAATAGCAGAACCGCAGGTAAACGGAGAAAAACAAACCAATGCTGAATCACATTATGACCCCATAATGGATATACCGACCCTGGCGCTAAAACAACAGGAGGTAAATGATACGATTGCCGCAAACAATGAAAGTATTAATGATAAACTGAAATCATTACCGCAGAAAGAAATAGGGCATTCAATTAAAGACACACCGGTAAAGGACCTGCGCAAAGCCATTGGCATAAACGACCGTTATACTTTTATCAATGAACTTTTTAGGGGTGATGAAACCATGTATGAGCGCAGCATAAAAACTATTAACGGTTATAGCAATTATGCTGAAGCAGAATTCTGGATTAAGCGTGAACTGAAATTAAAGCTTGGCTGGAATGATGACACCGAAACTGTTCAATTATTTGATAAGCTGGTTAAAAGAAGGTTCATTTGAATATAATTTACAATAGCATTGGTGGCGCCTGCATTATTTTTTACATACTCGCCGCAAATTGTGCTGGCTTCTTTGTAAAACTCTTCATCTTCTAATAACTCGCATAACTGTTTTTCAAGTTCAAGCGCATCATCAACATCAAAAGCACCGCCTTTTTCAATCAGTTCAATTGCTTCAGAAAATTTATCATATTCCGGCCCAAACATAACTGGCTTATAATATACTGCAGCTTCTAAAATATTATGAATACCGTTATTACCAAAGCCGCCACCCACATAACAAATGGTTGCATAACGGTATAAAAATTTAAGCATTCCGATGTTATCAATTATTAATGTATTAATATTTTCAGGAAGCTGTTTCCCATCCTTAATTAAATTTTTGTAAGCAGAATATGTAATTGAAAAATGATACAGGCTGCTGCATTCTTTTATACGCAACGGTTCAATACGGTGCGGTGCAATAATAAATTTTAGCTCAGGATGCGTGTTGGCAAAATGGTCAAGTGCTTCGTCATCATCCGTCCATGTGCTGCCTGCAACGATAGTTTTTTTATGATTGATGAACAGCAGTATATCATTCAAATTTTTATGTTCTGTCTTAACCTGAAGCACCCTGTCAAAACGTGTATCGCCTGTAACCGTTACATTATTAATGTTGATGTGTTGCAGTAATTGTTTTGAATTTTCTGTTTGTAGAAATAAGTGCGAAAAGAATTGCAGTATTTGTCGTTGCATTCCGCCATACCATTGAAAGAAGGCAAACCCTTGTAAAAAAATTCCTGAAACCAGTAAAAGTTTTATTTTTCTTGCATGCGCTTCTTTTAAATAATAATACCAATAATCATATTTAACGATGATTATTAAAGATGGCTTTACTTCATCCAAAAATGCCGCAGCGTTTTTTGCGGAATCCATCGGTAGATAAAAAATATAATCAGCTTCGCCAGAATTTTTTTTTACCTCATAACCTGATGGAGAAAAAAAAGTTAGTACAGATTTATATTGGGGAAAGCATTCTTTTAATTTTTCAATCACCGGTTTGCCCTGTTCATATTCTCCCAATGATGCGCAATGTATCCAGATTTTTTTTGAAGCATCATTAACCAATGCATTATGTATTTGTTGCAGAATATTCTTTCTTCCCTTAACCCATAATGCTGCTTTTGAATTAAATGGCGCAATAAGCCTTGCAACAAGCGGATACAATTTTATAAATACAATGTAAAAGAAGTTATACATGCTGTTTGCAAAGAAATACATTTATAAAAAGTAAACAATGCACAAAAAAAAAGGATGCCAAATGACATCCCTTTTTTTAATTGCTAAAAACTTATTTTTTACCTGCAATTGCTTTAATAGAATCCTGGTGCATTTGCAATGTTGGTAAAGTTTGTGTTGCAAAATTCTTCAGGTCAGCATCATTTAAATTTTTGCTGCCGTCTTGAAATTTGTTTACTGCTTTTCTATGGCCTTCAAGCATATCATCAGTATATTCTTTGTCAAAATCTTTACCTGTTTTCTTATTTAGCGCATCTAATTTTTTTTGTGAGTCATCGCTAAGATTTGCTGGCAGTGTTATACTTTTTGTAGCTGCAATTTGTTTCAGCTGATCGTTTGCTTTTGTATGGTCTGTAACCATCATATCAGCAAAAGATTTAAGCCTTGCATTAACTGCTTTATCTTTTGCAACCTTGCTTAATTCAACTTCTGTCATGCCTGCATTAGCAACATCAACAACCCAACTGGCATCACTCTTTGAAAGTGTATCAATTGTTTTTGAAATTTTAGATGAATCCTTTGTTGAATCAAAAGTGCTGTTTGACATTGCGCTGTCATTTACATTTTTGGCGCTATCAACGCTATCCTGTGATGAGCTACCACTATTACAGGCTACAAGCGAACAAATACTTCCGGCAAATAAGAAGCTTAATACTTTTTTCATAAATGTGTGTTTGTAAAGTTTTTAATTACCATATATATAACAAAGGTTGAGCCATAGCCCGTTTCAGTAGTTAAAAAAAAATTTCAAATATCTTTTTTTATTAATGTGGATTATTTTCCATCAAAAAAACTGCTTTAAACGTGCTTTACCATAAACTGATTATTTAATCCATGGCACTGTTTTAGTCAAGTATTAATAAAAAAATTATGGCTGATAAAAGAAATATTTCAGATATAAAAGATTCGGCAAAAGACATTGAAAAATTACAGCAGGAACAAACAACGTTAGATCTGCCCGACGTAAAGGATATTCCAGGCCAGGAAAATATTAAAGTGCCTAACTTAAAAGAAATGGCTGATACAACAATTGCCGCTGATGATGAAGAAGGCGTGGGATTGTTTGATAATGCAGATAATGATGATGCAACC
>CAZZXW010000023.1:0-14063 GCA_964658095.1 uncultured Parafilimonas sp.
TTTTTACTGGCGTGGTTATATTTAATTGTACAGTTGGTTTTATGGTAAGCGGAATACATCCGCTATCAGGTAAATTAGAAACATGGGTAATTTTTATCGGCTCAATATTTATATAATCAATCTTCTTAAAAGTGCTTTGGCATCCGTTTGAATTTATAGCGGTTAGCTGAACTGTATATGTTCCTGTTTTTGTATAAACATGATTGGGGTTCAAAGCCGGAGAAGTTGTGCCATCACCAAAATCCCATATATATTTTACCGCATTGCCGGTAGTTGTGTTCGAAAAATTTACACTTAAAGGCGCAACGCATTTAGTGGTATCACTTGCTTTGAATGATGGCGAAGGACCGGCTACTATGTTAATTGTTTTTGTTATGCTGTCTGAACAATCTGCTGAAAATTTATTTACAAGCTTAACGGTATAAGTTCCGGTTTTTGTATAAGTTTTAGCGGGGTTAAGATCAGTTGATGTTGTACCATCACCAAAATACCAAATATCAGAAACTGGTTTTGGAACTGATGCATTTGTAAAATTTATAGTTTGATTTGAACAGGTAGCATCAGTATTTTGTATTGATGAAACAGGAACCGCTACTACAATTACTGCAGAAGCAGTATCTGAACATCCGCCAGCTGACTGGGCGGTTAATAATACATTATATGTGCCCGATGATGTGTAACTATGTGAAGGCGAAAAAGAATTGCTTGTTTCGCCATCACCAAAACTCCACTGGTAAGTTAAAACACCTTCACCGTTACTTGTATTTTTAAAAGTGGCTGTAGCCGGTGTTTTACATACATCAATTGAGTTAACTGAAAAATCTGCTGTAACGCCATCGTCAATGTGTATAAAATCATTTTTAGTAAGTGCATTGGTGCAGCCATAACTATTAGTAACCTTTAATGTAACATCAAATAAACCGGCTGAAGTATAAACATGTGGCGTGTCTGTATTGGTTGATACATTGCCATCGCCAAAATCCCATAAATAATCTGTTATTGTTCCAGAACCGGCTTGGCTTTTATTTAGAAAATTTACAGTTAGCGGGTAACAGCCTTGTGTAGGTAATGCTGAAAAATCTATTTGCGGATTAGAATAAACAGTTATATAATTTACTTTAATTACAGAATCAATTCCCGAATTATTTTTAATCACAAGTTTAACTGTGTATGTTCCCGGATCAAAATAAGTACCTGTTGGTTTTGAATTATTTATTGATATAGTTCCATTGCCTAAATCCCACTTCAAACTTGTAGGATTTCCCTTCGACAAATCCTGGAATTCAACAATCAAAGGCGCGCAGCCACTTTGAATATTCGAAGTGAACTGCGCCTTCAACTGTCCGAACGACGGTTTTTCGAAAATTAATAATGATATAAGTAAAAAACCCAAACACACCCGGGTGCGGCTGGTCTTCATGGATATTGGTTTTATATATTAAAATGTAACCTTGCTCCTTTTTTGAGCGGGCTTAAAAATAGCACATTAAAAATGCCAAAAGATTAAAAATGACTAATTAGGATACGAATAGAGCAAACGATTATTTTAAGATGAAAGTGTATTAGGCTTAAAAGTTATTGCTTTGAGAAACAAACCTTTAGAAGCAGGAGAAAAATCTGCTTTAGTACAATCGTGTGATTGTATAATAACTTGTAGTTGGCTTACCGGTTTATTTTGCTTTGCCAAACGCAGCATTGTGCCTGTTAATGCCTTTACCATACCGCGTAAAAAACGATCTGCTTTAATTTCATATTGCCATAAACCAGCATCAATTTGCCACGTAGAAGATTGAATGTTGCAAATAAAATTTCTTACTTGTGTATGCTTTTTTGAGAATGCAATAAAGTTTTTGTACCTGGTAATTTCAGCAGCATATTCATGCAGTAACTCAATATTTAAAGCGAAAGGATAATAATAAGACCTGTCATACAAGAAAGGGTCTTTTTGCCTGCTTATATAATAACAATAGGTTCTTGATGTTGCATCAAAACGGCAATTAGCATCAGCAGAAACCGGCAATATATTTTTTATTGTTACATCATGCTGCAGTAAGGAATTTAGATTGTATATATCTGAATTTTTAATAGCAGCATTACTATCAAAATGAAAAAAATTTTGCAATGCATGCACGCCTGCATCAGTGCGGGATGAGCCGGTTAATTCAACATCGTGCTTATAAAAAATTTTTAATGCACGTTGAATTTCTGCCTGTATTGTATTGGCATTTTGCTGCACCTGAAAACCGCTGTACCTGGTTCCCATATACGCAACTTCAATAAAATATCGTGGCATAAGTTAATTAGCGTAACATTACTTCAAATCGCTTTTTATAGTAAGGGTCAATTATCTGGCTTTCAAGTGTTGTATAATTGCCATAATCATACACATGCTTGTACAAAACATCATAAAGATTATAACGCCCGTCATCACTTGAAAAAAGATTGCCTAAAGTTTTTACCTGGTCTGTTGTAATGCATTTATTATTTACATAACGAAGCGCAGTTTGCACCATGCCATTATCATTATTCTGCACAAACATTTTGCGTTTTATTTTATCCATGTCATTATCAGAAATCATACTGCTGCAATCTTGCCGAACGGCATTGCTGATTGCAGGTTTTACAGTTGTTTCTTGTAAAGATGTTGCCGCAGTTGTATTGACATTTTCGGGTTTATAAAATGGATTAGCTGAAGTTTGTATTGTTGTATCAATAGTTTGCGGGGATTGATTTAAAGCTGTTGAAACAGTATCAGTAACTGTGCTGGTATTATTTAAAGGTGCAGTTGTACTTTGCGGCTGTGTTGTGCTATTTGCAGTAGCATCTGAAGGTATAAAAACATGAATCGTATCTGTGCCTGTAGTTTTATCAACAAAAGTCATAGTAGTTCCTGTATCCAGTTTTGCTTCTGAAATTTTTTGAGGCTGCGTAACAGAATCTGCTGATGAATTATTTTTATTGTTTACTGCATTAACCTGTGTAGTTAGAGAAGCGTTTGCAACTGTATCCGCAACAGCATTTGTTTTAATATTGCTTGCCGGTAAATTTTTACTGGTAAGATTAGAATCGTTTACTACATCTGAAAGCATGTTGCTGAAAGCATTGTCTGCAGTGCTTTCGCCGTTACCGTCCAGAAACTTTTGCGTTTGCATATTCTGCAAAACCCAACCTTTGCCGGCATTATTTTCAAGTTTATAACCAACGTCTTTTTTATTAATAACGCATTTAAATTTTTGATCAGGAAATTTATTCATAGGAAAGCTAACCGTAAAATTATAAGTGCCATCTGTAAGCTTAGGTAAAATCACATAGCCATAATCAGAAGAACTGAATACTTTGCCGTTAAGCACCACAGCAAATGCCTGCCTGTCTTCACTTTCAACATAAATAAAATGCTTTTGCTGTGCATGGCTTTTAACTAACATCAGGCTAAAACAAAAGAGCAACATCAACTTTATATAATGCTTCATTCAATATAATTTATTGATGCCGCAAACTTAAACATAAAATAAAAAATGCAGTTTGCTTGTGCCACTGTTTTAAACATTTAACCATTTATACTTTATTTACTTTGGAAATGCATCTGCATTTATTTTTGTGCACTTTAAAATTTTTACATGAAACGATATTTATTATTTCTAACGCTGATCATTTGTTCAGCCAGTTTTGCACAAGACAATCAAATGCCGGCTGATACTTCATGGAAACATATTTACCGTCCGGAAGCAACAAAGATTAATGACCTGGTTGATACAAAGCTGGATGTAAAATTTGATTATAGTAAATCTTATATGTATGGCAAAGAATGGTTAACCGTGCATCCGCATTTTTATCCAACAGATTCATTAACGCTTGACGCAAAAGGCATGAACATAAATGAAGTGTCGCTGTATGAAAACGGTAAAAAAACAACTTTGAAATATGTGTATGATGATAGTATGTTTTTGCGCATTCATCTTAATAGAATATACAAAGCCACTGAAAATTATACAATATATATTGATTACGTTTCAAAGCCTGATGAATGGGATAAAGAAAATGGAAGTGCCGCTATTGCAGGTGCAAAGGGGTTATACTTTATTAATCCTCGTGGTGAGGATTCAACTAAACCAACGCAGATATGGACACAAGGTGAAACGGAACACAACTCTGTCTGGATGCCAACGATTGACAAGCCTAATCAAAAAACAACTGATCAAATTACCATGACAGTGCCTGATAAATATGTAACGTTAAGTAACGGCCTTCTCATCAGCCAAAAGAAAAATGCAGATGGTACAAGAACAGATGTTTGGAAAATGGATTTGCCACATGCACCGTATTTATTTTTTATGGGTGTTGGCGATTATGCAATTATTAAAGACAGTTATGAAGGGAAAGACGTTAATTATTATGTAGAAAAACAGTATGCCTCAGTTGCCAGAAAAATTTTTGGATTAACACCGGAGATGATAAAATTTTATTCGCAGCGTTTAGGTGTTGATTTTGCCTGGCAAAAATACGACCAGATTACAGGCCGTGATTATGTTAGTGGTGCTATGGAAAATACAACTTCAACATTGCATAGCGATGCGGCGCAACAAAATGCACGTGAATTAAAAGATGGTAATGGCTGGGAAGATGTTATTGCGCATGAATTATTCCATCAATGGTTTGGTGATTTGGTTACCTGCGAAAGCTGGAGCAACATAACGGTGAATGAAAGTTTCGCTGATTTTAGTGAAACATTGTGGGAAGAATATAAATATGGAAAAGATAAAGGCGACATGAAGAATTATGATGACATGCAAGGCTATCTTAACAGCAACAATGATGATAAAACCCTGGTTCGTTTTTATTATGCAGATAAAGAAGATGTGTTTGATGCGGTGAGCTATCCAAAAGGTGGCCGCATATTGAACATGCTGCGTAATTATCTTGGGCAAGATGCATTTTTTGCATCATTAAAAAAATATCTTACCGATAATAAATTTAAAAGCGGTGAAGCGCAGCAATTGCGTTTGGCGTTTGAAAGTGTTACAGGCCAGGATTTAAATTGGTATTGGAATGAATGGTACTATGGTAAAAGTGAACCAAACTTGGATATTAGTTATCTATATAATGATACTGCACATACCGTTAAAATTATTGTTCAGCAAAAACAAACTGAGCAAATATTTAAGATGCCTGTAAACATTGATATTTATAACGGCGCAACTAAAACACGCCACCAGGTTTGGATACAAAACCCTGTTGATACATTTACTTTCAATTATACAACAAAACCAGATCTTATAAATTTTGATGGCGATAAAATTTTATTATGCAGAAAAACAGATCATAAAACGGCAGACAACTTTAAAGCGCAATGGAAGTATGCACCATTGTATGTTGACAGGCTTGAAGCACTTGATTATTTTGCTGATAATAAAATGACATACGAGTTAAGCCTTGGCTTGAATGATAAATTTTATGGTATAAGGAGTCATACACTTGACAGGTTAAGTGCAGATTCAGGCATTCTAAAAAATCAAACCATATTAACGCAGGTACAGCGTATTGCTGTAAATGATGATCATAGCAGAACAAAATCAAGAGCTATCACAATGCTGGCTGCAACGAAAGATTCGCAGTATAAATCAATTTTTGAGAAAGCTGTAAACGATTCTTCTTATAGTGTTGCTGGCGCTGCATTGCAGGGATTAAGTAATCTTGATTCAGCAAACGCATATGCACTGGCAAAGAAATATTCGGCTGATGCAAAAGGTGATTTGAAAGATGTTATCTCCTCAATAATAATAATGCGTGGAAGTGAAGAGGATTATGATGTGATCATAAAAAATTATGACGAAATGCCGCTTAATCAAAGTAAGCTAACAGCAACACAGGCACTTTGCGCATATCTTTCTAAATTAAATAACACGCAAAAAGTTAAGAACGGTGTTGATAAGGTTATTGCTTTCAGAAATATGGTTCCGCAGCCTTACAGAGGTTTTACTGACCCGATGATCAATGGCGGCTTACAACAGATTGCAACTGCAAAAGGCGGAGATGTGCAGGCTTATATTCAAACACAAATGAAGTAATTAAAGTACTTTATTAAGCAAAGGCGTTCTGTACTTCAAATGTGTAGGACGCCTTTTACATTTTCATTATTGAAGGATAAATTCTTAAATACACTTCAACCGCAGTTGGATTTTTCCCATACAAGCTACTTAATCTTGAGTCTTCATTATACAAAGTAAAATGGCTGCCAACCGCAATTTTTGTTTTGTTTAATTGAAGCAGGTCATAGTTAATACCAAGCGTATAAGCATTAACTTTAAACAATGCATTGCCATAAAGGGCTTCATTAAGATTTAGTTCTTCGGTTGTTTTTTGAACGTATTCATACTTGCCATAAAAAGCAAATTTTTTAAAATGATAAGATGCTTCAAGCAAGGCAGCGTTTTCACCATCTTTATCTTTCTGCTTATTCATTCCCCAAATTGCTGTTGCATTAAATGAATTATTATTCATTAAAGGCAGTGCATATTCAGCTGATGCAACAGTTCTGTTTACGTTTTCATCAGGATGTGATGCTTCCGGGCTTTTTATGTAAGCATGCGAAACCTCAAGCGCCCAGTTTTTTGACGGATTAAAAGAAAGCCTTCCGCTGTAAGAATCAAATCGTGGCTTATCAAAATCATAACGGTTTTCATCTGGCTCTCTTCCGGTAAATGATGAACCTTCTAATTTAAACTGACCAAGCCTGAGACCTAATGTTGTCACACCAAACGTAATATGCGTTGCATCAATCCAGTGATGTGAGATAGGAGCGTCGGGATTGTCAATTGCAGAAGCACGATGCATAAACGCAACCGGTCCAATTGCCGGTTCACCGGGATAGCCAATGTATACAAACAAGTCAGTTTTTTTTGAAAGCGCATACGAATAAGCAACAGATAATTCAGAAAAAAGATCATGCGGATGCTGGCGATCTACTAACGGAGTTCCATGCGCTGATTCGCCGCTTTGAAATAATAATGGGTAACCTTTCTGACCGGTTACAACTGCATCTAAAGAAAACATGCTTCCAAAGCGAAACAAACCATGTTCACCTACCTTTCGCTGACCCATAAACATAAGCCAGTTAGGTGCATCAAACATTTCATCACCTCTTGAACCTTTATCGTTTAAATCCTGTTTATTATAACGAATGAATAAGTTGTAATGCAGCATGTACATCCATTTTTTTGAATGATACATCGTGCCATACATGGTCGCTGCATCAGGGCTCCAGCCCGTTCCTGAACCATCGCGGCTCATAGGAAGATTGAGTGAAAATGAACTGCTCATGTTGTTCATTGGCATGTTCATATTCATACCGCTCATGTTCATGTTTGTATCATCCATCTGCATGTTATGCATATCATGATTCATGTAGTTCACTGGCATTGTATCATTCCTGCTCATTGAATGATGTTGGGCATTAGCAATATAAATATTGCACAAACTGATCAGGATTGCGGAAAAAAATTTCATTTGGTTATTAAAAATACAAGCACGCTTCCACTCATTATTATCATTAACAGGTCTTCAATAACGGTTACAGTGCTCATGGGTAAATTAAAAACGGCACCAAGGCAGGCACATTTAATTTTTCTTTTATCCAGCACACTTTCTAATACACCGGTTATGCTTATGCTCATTACAAAAAAAGTTATAGCGTTAGTAATTATCGTATTAAAACCGGTGATGAATGCAATGCCCAAAGCCAGTTCAATAAAGGCATATAAATAGCCATAACCCGCCCATCTTTTTGCAATTACATCATACGAAGAATAACTTTCTGCAAAACTTTTAAGATTAATCATTTTAAAAAACGAAAACACTAAAAAGAATGCGCCCATAAAATTATTCATCCAATGCATTGCATTAAAGCTACTGCGTATTTCAATCAATAAAGTAATGCCGGTTATGTATAAGAAGATCAATAAAATTGGCTTGTATGTTTTAAACCACGAGTTAGCTTCATCTTGAGCAATTACTGTGTTATGCATTGCTTGTTCAGCTAACTGATACTTTGGATAATCTTTTAAAGCATTTTTAAATTCATTGGTTTGAATGTGATGATGCATTGTAATATCAGCTTTATTTTTCTCAAGGTTGATGTGCACTTTTTCAACACCGGCAACAGAAGATAACAGCCTTTCTATTTTTATTGCACAACCATTGCATGTAATTCCTGAAACTGAATAAGTATGCGTCATCATCTAAACACAAAATTATTTTACCAGCACAGATTGCTGTTATACAATTATGGATTGTATTTATATAATTCAGTTGCTCACTGCATCAAGTGTTTTGCGGTGATGAATATCACTTTGCCTGAATGCAGTTGGTGTAAGCCCGGTAACTTTTTTAAATTGAGAAGATAAATGCGCTACGCTGCTGTAGCCGGTTTCATAAGCAATTTCGCTTAAGCTTTTTTCATCATATACCAGTAACTCTTTTACCTTTTCTATTTTTTGATTGATGATAAATTGCTCAATGGTTATACCTTCTGTTTCTGAAAACAGCTTGCTTAAATAAGAGTAATCATGATGCAGGTTTTCTGCAATAAAAGCGCTGTAATTTTTTGCCGGCTGTTCTTTGTTGTAATGAATACTTTGTATAATAAGTGTTTTAACCTGCTCAATAATTTTTTTTCTTTTATCATCTAATAACTCAAATCCAAGCTGCTTAAGATTAATTGCTAATTGTTGTTGCTGCTCTTTGGTAAGTAAATCTTCTTTTAGTGTAATTGTTCCAAGATCAATTTTTAAAGGATGAAGTTGCAGTTTCTTCAACTCATTTTCAACAGCCAGTTTGCAACGGTGGCAAACCATATTTTTTATAGAAAGATACATTAGGCAAAAGTACTTTACCTCATTTCAAAATAGCCGAAAGTTTAAAATGTTATAACAGTGTTATGAATATTACGGGCTTTAAATTTTTTAAACTTTTTCAGTCAAATCTTCAATTAAAACGAAATGAGGAATATGAAAAAGTTAGCAGTTATCGCAGTTGCACTTATTGCAACATTTAATCTTTCAGCACAAAAAGGTTTTATACGTCCGGCACCTGTTTACAGGCCGCATGTGGTGTATGCAAGGCCTTATGTTGGTTACGGTTTTGGGTTTGCTTATAATCCTTTTTATTATGGTGGCTTTGGTTATCCTTATGGATATCCCGGTGGCTATTATAATTATCCGTCAAGGCTTGACAGGCATATTATGGACATTGAAAACGATTACAGTGACCGTATAAAATCTGTAAGGCTTGATAAGAGTTTAACAGGCCACGAAAGAAGAGAACAAATCCGTGAGTTAAGGCGGGAACGCAGTCAGGCTGTTTATGATGCAAAAAGAAATTATTATAAGCAACCTTATAATAGCAACTATTAAAATAAAAAGCCGGTTTAACACCGGCTTTTTATTTAAGTTTGTTTAACTAATCTTCACCTTGCCAGTGAAACATTTGCTTAAACTAATTCTTTGTTGTTTTGTATTTCAACCTTGTTTCACTCAAAATAATGCTGATTCAAACCTTAATGCTATTGCTGAAAGATTAGTTTCAAACATAATTTCTTCTGATAAAGAGAAAGTAAAGATTGTTACTGATAGAAATATTTATTATGCCGGGGAAACCGTTTATTTTAAAGCTTTTCTTATTGATTCAATTCGTAATTATCTTCAAACAACTCCGCTAAAATTATTTGTTGATTATGTTGATAATAGAGACAGCATAATAAACGAGTTGGTATTAAATAATTCTACTTTACAAACGATCGGTCGCTTTGTATTGCCAGATTCTTTGCCTGAAAAATTTTACTGGTTGCGGGCTTATACCAATGAAATGATTCATGGTAATCTTAACAACATTGGCATTGTTCCTATTTATGTTGTAAATAAAAATAATGTTGCTGCAGTTGGCGTTACAAAAACGATAAACCAGGTTCAAAGCAGTAAACCTGTTTTGCAATTATATCCTGAAGGTGGTTCAATCATCTCCGGATTAAACTCAACTGTTGCTCTTTCAGCAAAAGATAATAAAGGAAATCCATTACTTGTGTCAGGACTTGTAAAAAACAATCTCGATTCGATTGTAGCAACATTCAGCACAAATAAATATGGCCTTGCAAAATTTGCATATTTTCCAAAATGGTTTGATAAATACACTGTCAGCATAAAAGATAACGATCACTATGAGGCAGCAGCGGCTTTACCTAAAATTAATTTCTTTGCAGGACAGATTTCTGTAACGCAACAAAGCGAAGATTTTATAACGGTTCGTGTTGCACTTGAAGATTCTATCTATTCTAAGAACTATATTACATATTTAATTGCTGTCAGCGGAGATAACTTATCTTTTACTGGTGTGGGCAGAGGTATGTACAATATTACAATACCAATATCAAAATTTACTGCCGGAATTACTACTTTGTATTTGTTTAATAATAATGGTGAATTGCTTAGCAGCAGGGATGTTTATATAAACAAACAAAATTTTCACCTGGCAATTCAAACAGATAAAACAAAGTATGCTGCAAGAGATAAAATTAATATAAGCTTAAAATTAACTGGCGCAAATAATTTGCCGCAAGTTGGTGTATTTAGCTTATCTGTTCTTGATAAGACTATACTTGACACATGCTGCAATTTTTTTCAGAATGATACATTGCAAAATCTTTCTTCTAAAGATGCAGATTTAATAATGCTAACCCAAACACCAAATATAAATGCACTGCACTTTGCTCAAACTACAAATGGCACTTACGTTGATGATACAGATTTTGTATTGAGCGGAAAGGTTTTAAATAGTCAAAATAAACCAGTTGATAACAGTATACTTACTATTCTGTCCAGCCAGGCAAATCCTATAATTGAAACTGATACAACCGATAACAATGGCAGGTTTAATTTTGAATTACCTGTGTATAATGACAGCTTATTATTTACTTTTCAGTTAACTGATATAAAGGGAAAATTATTAAATAATGATCATGTTATATTTGATGCAAAACCAAAGATCCGCTTTCCAACGCCCGTTAATTTAAAAGCAACATTTTTATTAAGCGATTCTATTCAATCAATAAAATCTCAATTATTAAAATCAGATTCTCTGGTTTCATTCACAGGTAAGCACTGGCTTAAACCTGTAACTGTAAAAGGTTATGTAAAACCAAAAGTGAATTATGATGAAAGCAAAAGGGTAAGTCACATGTCTCAAATCTTTACACGAGATATGCTTGGTGAAGGAGCAAACATGACAAGCATTATGTTGTTAAATAATCCAGGTGTGCGTAGGTTATTTTTTGGTCCTCCAATGATAGCAGGTGATCCATTAATTGTGTTAGATGGAGTTGAGATACCCAAAAAAGAAATAATAGCTACAGCTGCTGCTATAGGTGAAAATCCTGTTTTGCAATTTGTCGACAATATCCCTGTTAGCACCATTGATTTTATTGAAGTATTAACAGGTCCTGAAACTGCTGTTTATGGAATGGAAGGAGGGCATGGTGTTATACTAATTAATACGAAAGCCGGAGCAGAAAACGTTCCATCTGGTGTTGCATTGAAAAATTTTTATGTTAAAGGATTTTATAATGAAAAACCTTTTGAAATGCCTGATTATGCTGACAAGCAAGTTCTGAAATCAAAATTGCCTGATCAGCGTAAAACAATTTATTGGAACGGTAATATTGTTACAAATAAAAATGGAGCAGCCACTGTTGAATTTTTTGCCGCAGATCCATCAACAACATATGTATGTTTAATTAATGGTATAACTACCAATGGTGATGCTATACATAAAGTATTTACAATAAGCAGAAATTAAAATAGCTTCTTCAATCGCATACAATTAGTACTATGTACATTGTTCTAATTACAAACTTTATCAGCACAACAACTGCTGGCAAACGCTTCAGGTTTTGCTTTAAACGCAAAGCCCATTCCCATTATATAACCCATTGCTTCGCGTAAAGCATCGTTGCTTTTAAAATGTGGATTGGTATTAATATCCGCATGCACTTCCATATCCACATCATGTTCAATAAAAAGATTACAAAGCTCATAAGCAATTTCAATACTTTTTGAAACTTCAACCAGCATCCGTTCTTTAATATTAAAACTGGTTTTTGTTTTTTCGTTATGTATAAACATAAAGCCACCGTTATGCTCACGCAAAAAAACAATCACGGTTGCAAATTCAGTTTCATCACCTTTTACCTGGCTGTCAGTACCAATACAAACTTTTAAGCGAACACCATTTTCACGTTCTCTTTTAATGGCTTCTTCAACAGCATTTTTAATGGGCAGGTGAATAGTTTCTCCGTTAAATTTTCTCCAACGCATATAAAAGTTTTTTCCAATTTACAAATACCTGTTTATATAATCATAAATTTTGAGTTATAAGATTATTAACAGGTAGTGGAAAAGCCAATTTATAATTATGAATTACTTATAATTATTTTAAGTTCTTTTTATCTTTCAAAGTTTAAACGTAATAAGCAACCATATCATCATAGCTGATAAATATTATCACGATGAAAAAGCTTGTATCGTTGATTATATCATTGTCACTTGTATCAGTATCATTCAGCCAGTATCAAAACAGTTTTGACAGTAGTGATAAATTAACTACAGTTGACAGCATCATTCATACTTTATATGATGTTATTTCAGGGCCGGCCGGGCAGCAACGTGACTGGAATTTATTCCGCTCTTTATTTGCTGATGATGCAAGAATGTATATCGCAGTACCAGATAAGAATAACAGTACTTCTTTAAAATCTATAACGCCTGAAGAATATGCTCAGCGCAATCAAACAAGATTAGCTGATATAGGTTTTAATGAATCTGAATTATACAGGATAACGAATAGTTATGGAACCGGCACGCAGATTTTTTCAACCTATGAATCGCATTTTACAAATAAAAATGGTGAAGAAGAAATGATGAAGGGCATTAATAATATTCAATTGTTTTTTGATGGTGAACGCTATTATATTGTTAGTATTTTCTGGGATGCAAATGCAAAAAATATTGAGGTGCCTGAACGTTATTTACCAAAAGATAAGAATACAGAATACCAGATTAATTTATAGCAAGTTTTACTGCGAATTGGCAATAAAGTACGGTGACTTTGCCTAAAAGTGGAATGAGTTAGAGTTTCTACTCCAAAATCCGCAGCTTGGCGTAATTCAGCATAATCTTTTTCTCACCATTCAATTCAAACTTAACAGTAGCAATAGGATTATGTGCGCTGCCTTCCATTTTTATAACTGACCCAAAACCAAATTTTTGATGTTCCACTTTCTGGCCTTCCTGTAAATTAGTTGTATCGCTTGCCACAAAATCTTTTGAAGGAATATGTTCTTTTATAGTTGAACGCTGACTACCTATAGCAGACATATAAGAAGGCTTTTCGTCTGATGTTTGTCTTTTTATCTCTTTAAACTGCGGGCTTTCAGATCCGCGATGCATTCGTTGAAAGGCAGAACCCATGTTTTGAAAACTATTTTGATTTCTTGCGCCGCCACCTGCGAATGTTCTGTCTAAAAATGCTTCCGGCAATTCTTCTAAAAAACGGCTTGCATCATTTTGTGTCAAACTGCCAAAACGGTAACGTGCATTTGCATACGTTAAAACCAAATGCTTTTGCGCTCTTGTTACCGCAACATAAAATAAACGCCTTTCTTCTTCCAATTCTTCACGTGTATTAATGCTCATCGCATTTGGAAAAAGTGTTTCTTCCAGGCCGCCAACAAATACAACAGGAAACTCCAAACCTTTCGCAGAATGTATCGTCATCAGTTTTACAACATCTGCATTTACATCTTTATCGTCTGCATCAGTTAATAAAGTTATCTGCTGCAAATAACTGCCAAGTGACTTGTCGCCCACTTCACCTTCTTCATTACTGGGGCTTTCTGTAAATTCTTTTATTGAGTTGAGTAATTCATTCACGTTCTCATATCTTGCCAAACCTTCTGTGCTTTTATCATTAAAAAGTTCTTTAATAAAATTCGTATGCTTGCCCACCTGAACAGCAACGTC
>CAZZXW010000023.1:14073-16988 GCA_964658095.1 uncultured Parafilimonas sp.
GGCGGCCCTCATTCGCCATTACATTGTCCGGGCGAGGCTGCGTCGCGCGTCAGGAGCCATATATCTCCGGGGCCTTATCGATCCTTACGGGAACTGTCCCTGGCCAGGTCCGTGGACCTGGACACACGGTGCCCACCTGAACAGCAACGTCATACGCATTTTTTTGCTCCAGCATACTTTGAAAATACCTGATCATGGTTACGAAGTTTTGCATTACTTCTAATGTGCCTGCTTTAAAACCAAACTCTGCAGCACGTGTAAGCACTTCCCAAAATGTTATGTTGTTTTCGTTGGCAATCGTAACAATTTTTTCTATGGATGTTTTACCAATGCCACGCACAGGATAATTGATAATGCGGCGCAACGCTTCTTCGTCTCTTGTATTTACAATAACCCGTAAATAGCCAATGAAATCTTTTATTTCTTTACGCTGATAAAAGCTGATGCCGCCATAAATTCTATAATTAATTCCCATGCGGCGAAGGCTTTCTTCATAAGCACGGCTTTGTGCATTGGTTCGATATAAAATTGCAAAATCTTTATTGTAATAATGATTGCGCAGCTTTTGCTCCTGGATGGTATCTGCCACATATTTGCCTTCATCATTATCCGTCATGGTGCGCACTAATTTTATTTTTTCACCATGCGCATTTTCGGTCCATAACACTTTTGGCAACTGGCCTTTATTGTTTTTGATAACTTCATTGGCAACATTTAAAATGCTTTGTGTGCTACGGTAATTCTGTTCAAGCTTAATCACTTTTACATCATCATAATCTTTCTGAAACTGTAAAATATTTTCAATGGTTGCACCGCGAAAACTATAAATGCTTTGAGCATCATCACCCACCACGCAAATATTTTCATGCACAGCAGCCAACAATTTTGTTATTTGATATTGAACAGGATTTGTATCCTGGTATTCATCTATTAAAACATACTTAAACTTATGCTGATACTTATGCAATACTTCAGGATAATCACGCAGCAGTTCATACATCTTAAATAAAAGATCATCAAAATCCATTGCGCCGTTTTTAAAACAGCGGCTTTGGTAAGCTTTATAAACCTGTGCTAATGCAGGCCTGTTGGTGCGCATATCTTCTTGTTGCAAATAATAATCATTTGCATATTCATCAGGCCCAACCAATGCATTTTTTGCTGCAGATATCCTGTTATGAACAACATTTGCTTTATATAATTTATCATCAAGATTTAATTCATTAACTACGGTTTTTACAACAGAACGGCTGTCATCCGTATCATAAATTGTAAAGTTGTTTGGGTAACCAATACGTGGTGCTTCAGTTCTTAAAATTCTTGCAAATACGCTATGAAAAGTTCCGATGTAAAGATTACGTGCTTCAGTATTACCTAAAATTTTCTCCACACGATCTTTCATTTCAGCAGCAGCCTTATTGGTAAAAGTAAGCGCAAGAATATTGAAGGCATCAACACCATGCGCCATCAGGTTGGCAATGCGTGTAGTGAGCACTTTCGTTTTACCGCTGCCAGCGCCGGCAACAATCATTAAAGGTCCGTTGATGTGCGTGGCTGCTTCGCGTTGCGGTTCATTCAATCCCTCAAGATAATCCTGCATAAGCGCAAGTTATGTAATTGAAAAACCAAGCCCTAAAGTGAACCCGAAAATTTATTGACAGGTTACTTTTTAACGATAAAGGAATAAAGTTTATCGTTTGTGCATTTAACTGAATTTTTATTATGGTGTGATGTTTCTTTATTAAAAATTTAATATCCAATTAACCGGTTAAACATCCAAAAAATGAAAAATTATTCTACACAAAAAGAAGTTCTGCTGATAATAAACAGCTCATTTGCATACAGGCAGTGGTGCGATAATGAAGATAGAAAAGACACAAACAACACACCTGAAGAAAACCTTGAAGAAGTTTGTGCCAATGGATTAATACAGGAATTGCTTCCTGAAGTTTTTAAAGTGAATGAAGATGCCAAAATCTATTTATGGCAGATGCATCCGGGTTTTTCTTTTCTGCAACTTGAATTGGGCGAACTGCCTGTTGCTTTTCAAAAAGAGTATTCACTTAACCCGCATGAATTTTTACCAACTATGTGGCTTAATTAATATAAAAAAATCCCGGCATAAACCGGGATTAAAGTAATTGAAAACCTTAAAATTTATTCACCAGCTCTAACCAAACCAAGTTTAGCTTCAAGGCTTAACGTAGCATGTGGTACCGCACGTAATCTTGCTTTATCAATCAGTTTACCTGTAACGCGGCAAATACCATAAGTTTTGTTTTCAATACGTATCTGCGCTTTCTCCAAATGATCAATATACGTAATCTGGCGGCTTGCCATCTGGCTTAATTGCTCACGCTCCATACTCATACTGCCGTCTTCCATAGTCATATAACGGTTTTCACTTTCATCACCGCCCATATCATCTTTACGGGTTATTAAACCTTGTAAATAAGCCAGCTCTTTTTTTGCAGAGTCAAGTTTCCTTTGAATCAATTCCCTGAATTCATTCAGCTCTGTATCAGTATATCTTACCAACGGCTCATTCGGTTTTGTAACTTCTTGCCTTTGTTCAAGCGATTTATAAGATGGCTGATATGGAACGCTTGTTTTAGTGGTGATCTTGGGTAATTTAACTTCTTTAACTGGCTCTTGCTTTTTTGCAGCAGGTTTTTGCGGCTTACTTACTGCTTTTTCTTCTTGCTTTTTTTGTTTTGCCATAGGTACTACCTTCTGTTTTTCATGTGTATGTGCAGGTTTAGGCAACTGTTTTACAGGTGTTTTAACTGCAACTTTTTTTATTGTTGATTTTGCTTGTGTTTTTGAAACGGGTTTAGCCACAGACTTCTTTAAAGGAACACTTTTTTTAACTGCTTTGCTCACAGGTTTAGATACCATTTTTTTTGAAACTGCTG
>CAZZXW010000024.1:0-16985 GCA_964658095.1 uncultured Parafilimonas sp.
TTGGTTAGTGCAAGAGAAAACCTGCGTTATGAAAGAACAAGAGCTTTTGGAATTGTACGCGAAATATTTTCTCAAACAGGCAAAAGGTTTTTCTTTGAAGGAATTATAGACAGCGACCGCGATATTTTTTTTCTTACAATGGAAGAAATATCTTCTTTTATAAATGGAACATCTGTAACACAAAATTTAAAATCATTAATTGAACTGCGCAAATCAGAATATAATAATTATCAAAATCAAAGTGCACCTTCAGAAAGATTTGCTACGCATGGAGCGGTATATTATGCAAATAATTTTTTTGATAAAAATAAAATTGAAAAGACAGAAGGCTTATTAAAAGGAATTGGCTGTTGCCCTGGAAAAGTAAGAGGTAAAGTAAGAGTAGTTTTAAATCCAAATGACATTACTTCACTGCAAGGAGACATACTTGTAACTACAAGCACAGATCCCGGATGGATAACAATTTTTCCCGGTGCATCAGGAATAATTGTAGAACGCGGCAGTGTTTTAAGCCATTCTGCAATTGTATCCCGTGAAATGGGAAAGCCTTGCATAGTAAGTGTTACAGGCTTATTACAAACGCTTGCTACAGGAGATGAAATTGAAATGGATGGCAGCACCGGCGAAATAAAAATTATAAAAAAGCATGAATGAAACGCTGGCTCAAAAAGTAGATTTTCAAATCATTCGATATGCTAATTGCTGGGAAGACGCAGATATTCTTCTTGAAGGATTATCGCCGGCTGTGGGAAGCAAAATTCTTTCAATAGGTTCTGCTGGTGATAACAGTTTTTCTTTGCTTGCTACAAATCCTGATATGGTTGTTGCAGTTGACATTAATAAAATTCAATTGTATTTAATTGAGCTAAAAAAAATTTGCATTAAAAGATTAGATCATGAAGAAGCATTAAAATTTTTAGGCTTTCAATTATCATCAAACAGGATAAATGTTTTTAGTAAACTAAAGGATGAACTAAGTAGTGAAGCAAGAAAGTATTGGCAGGCAAATATTAATTATATAAAAACAGGTATCATTTACACAGGAAAATTTGAAAAATATTTTCTCTTATTTAGTCATAAAATTTTGCCATGGATTCATTCAAAAAAAACAATACAAGAATTATTCAAAATAAAATCTGAAGAAGAACAACAGGTTTTTTATAATGAAAAATGGAACACGTGGCGCTGGAGAATTTTGTTTAAAATATTTTTCAGCAAGTACATAATGGGCAGGTTTGGGCGTGATCCTGCGTTTCTGAAAGAAGTGAAAATTTCTGTTGCAGATTACATCTATAATAAAGCAGCCAGTCACTTGCAATCTGTGGAAGCGCAGCCTAATTTTATACTTCATTTTAACCTGGCGGGAAATTTTGGAAACTTATATCCGCATTATATGCGCAAAGAAAATTATGATATAATAAAATCAAACATTGATAAACTGCAACTGCATAAAGGATACGCTGAAGAAGCCATTAATTCTTTTGGTAAATTTAATTACATGAATTTATCAAACATATTTGAATACATGAGTGACGCTGTTTTTGAAACTACTTCAAATGCATTAATAAAAGGATTGGAGAAAAAAGGTAAACTTGCTTACTGGAATCTTATGGTAAACAGAAGCATGTCAACAATCTTACCAGATAAGATAAATTATGAAAAAGATACTTCAGTTAAGTTAACTAAAAAAGACAAAGGCTTTTTCTACAATCAATTTATCATTGATAGTTTAAAATGAACAAAGCGATATTAAACATAACTATCCTGGCAATGTTATTTTTATTGCTTTTTGCAGTTGCACAATTGCTTTATTATAAGTTTAAGGTGAACGTTAACATCACCAGGAAGATAGTGCATACAGGAACCGGAATTCTAACATTGCTATTTCCTTTGTTGTTAGATAATCACTGGCAGGTTTTAATTCTTTGTGCCGCGTTTGCAATCATTTTAACCGTAAGTAAAAAATTCAACTTACTTAAATCAATACATTCCATTGATCGTTTTTCATATGGAAGTATCCTTTATCCTGTTGCTGTTTATGGTTGTTATTTGGTGTATTGTTACTTCAACAAAGAACTTATTTTCTTTTATCTGCCGGTTCTTATACTCGCCATTTGTGATCCTGTTGCAGCAATCATTGGTTCACATTTTCCTTATGGAATTTTTTACATTGGTAAAGGCATAAAATCTTTAAGCGGCACCGTTTCATTTTTTATATCATCAATTATTGTATCGCTTGTTTTATTTAATGTTCTTTCATCTAAGAATGTCGTTACCATTTTGCCTTTAATATTTTTAATTGCGTTGATAAGTTCTGTTGTTGAAGCAATCAGTACAAAAGGAACAGATAACATTACCATTCCTGCAAGTGTAATTCTCGTTTTAACTTTATGCAGATGAGTGAAATAATTGAGACAAAACCTGGCGATACTGACTTTTATTTGTTCAAAGATTTTCCGAAAGAAATTTATCCTCTTGGTATAATCAGCTCCAATCCTGAGGAAATTATTGATGGAGAAATTTTACATTCATGTTATATTTTAATGCAAGATAATAAGGTTTGTGCACGTGCAGCGGTTTACAATAATCCACATTTATTTTATGAAAATAAAAAAGCGCTTTGCATTGGAAATTATGAATCAATAAACAATGAAAATGTTTCATCAGAATTGTTCTCTTATGTTTTAACTGATGCTAAAAAATGCAATGCGGATTTTTTAATCGGGCCAATTAATGGAAGTACATGGAACAATTATCGTTTCAGTCTTCATCATAATCATCCTAATTTTTTTCTTGAGCCTTATCATCATTTATATTATAACGGCCAGTTTTTGAATGCGGGGTTTAATATCATTGCAAAATATTTTTCCAGTATTGATACCAGTTTAAATTATGATGAATCCAATGTTGTAATGCTGGAAAACCAGTTTAAACATTCAGGTGTCACATTCAGAAATATTGAGCTAAATAATTACTATCACGAATTAGAAAAACTGTACGAGTTTAATACTATATCATTCAGTAAAAATTTTCTTTACACACCATTATCCAAAGAAAAGTTTATAAAGAAGTATTCAGAAACCAAGAACATTATTGATCCTGATTTTGTAATTTTTGCAGAAGATGAAAAGCAAAACCTTATCGGTTATTTTTTTTGCGTGAACGATTTATTATGCACAAAACAAAAGTCGTTAATCATAAAAACAATTGCCCGTCATCCAGATAAAAAATGGAAAGGTCTTGGGCATGTTATCGGCAACATGATTTACAGGCAGGCAGTCAAAAAAAATTATGCATCTATAGTGCATGCATTCATGAATGAAAAAGGAACTTCTACAACTATTTCAAAAAATTTTTATGGAGATGTTTATAAAAATTATGTTTTATATGGAAAAGAAATTTGAATGAAAAAGTGGTTATTCATATTTATCTCAGTGCTGGCGCTATTGTTTGTGTTGATTATTTTATTTAGTCCTTATGGAAATGATAAAAAATTTACATACAAGCTTGTAAAACATTCTGTAACTATAAATGCACCTGTTATAAAGGTTTTTAATTTTCTTGGTAACTCTAAAAATGCATCGCGCTGGTCTGTGTTTGTAAATCATATAACTACTTTAAATCCTGAAAAATTTCCCGATGGCAAACCTGGTAGTATTAGAAGATGTTTCTGCAAACAGGATGAAACGGGCATGCAATGGGATGAATTAATTACAGAAAATATCACTAATAAAAAAAGACAGCTTGTTATTTTTAACCTGGTTAATTTTCCTGTTGCAGCACACAATCTGGCGACAGAACAATTATACGATAGCTTAAGTGTAAACAAATGCAGGTTAACGTTCACTGTATTTTTTAAAGATGAAAATTCAACGTTAATTGAAAGAATTAAATTGTATGTTGTTGCTTATAAAATAGAAAATATCTTAACCCGAAATATGGCAAATATTAAAACGATCACTGAAAATGAATGATGCATTTAACATCGTTGATCTGTTTGCGGAAGCTGCAAATAAAAATCCAACAAAAGCTGCTATCATTTTTAATAATAAAACAATTTCCTTCGGTGAATTAGAAAAACAGGTTAATGAAACCGCAAATTATTTTATTGAAAAAGGAATTGAAAAGGGAGATAGGGTTTTTGTTTTTGTGCCGATGAGCATGAACCTTTACAGGATTGTTCTTGCATTATTTAAAATTGGCGCTACTGCAGTTTTTATTGATGAATGGGTAAGCAGCAAGCGGATGCAGGAATGTTGTAAAGTTGCACAATGCAAAGCGATAATTGGTATTCTTAAGATAAGATTGTTATCGAATTTTTTGCCAGAGCTTAGAAAAATTTCAATTAAGCTTGGAACAAATTATTCTAACGTTCATTCTAATAAATCTTTTCCTGCAACAAATAAAAGTGATACTGCATTAATAACGTTTACTACGGGAAGTACAGGAACTCCAAAAGCGGCTAAACGCACACACGAATTTCTATTTCATCAGTTTGAAGCGTTAATAAAAATTATACAACCGCAGCACGATGATGTTGACATGCCTGTTTTGCCTATTGTACTTTTAATAAATCTTGGTACTGGCACCACTTCAGTAATTGCGAATTACAAATCAAAAAAACCAAATTTATTTAAGCCTGAAAAAGTTATAAGTCAAATAAAAAAGTATTCAGTTAACAGGATAACTGCTTCACCATTTTTTATAAAGCAAATATCAAAGTATCTCATGCATCACAATATTTCAATTGATAACATCCGCAAAATATTTACAGGCGGAGCACCTGTTTTTCCTAAAGATGCAGAACTGTTTATCAAGGCATTTACTAAGGCAAACATTAAAATCATTTACGGGTCAACGGAGGCTGAACCAATAAGCATGATAAATGCAAATGAATTAAAAAATGAACAACTACATGTACATAGCAAAGGTTTAAATGTTGGAAAAATTGATAACAATATTGAGATCAGGATTATAAAAATTATAAATGCAAATATTGCTGTTGATGCAGAAGATGAACTGCTGAACATAACCCTACCCGCAAATGAAACAGGTGAAATAATTGTAAAAGGAAAACACGTATTAAACGAATATTTTAATAACGGGAATGCTTTAAAAAGAAACAAAATTTTTATTGGAGATGTAGGCTGGCACCGAACCGGAGACTGCGGTTACCTTGATGAAACAGGAATTTTATATCTAACTGGAAGATGTACTTCACTTATTAATAATCATGGAAAATATTTATCACCGTTTATTTATGAAAATTATTTTCAAAGTATAAACGGAGTTGAAACCGGAACAATTTTTTTGTTAAATAATAAGATCATAGCAGTGATTGAATTAAAAAATCAACAAAAAAGAGATTCAGTAAAAAATATAATTAAAGAAAATAATTCTGAATTGGATGATATTGTTTTTATAAAAAAAATTCCTAAAGACTCAAGACACAATACTAAAATTGATTATGATAATTTAAGCAAAAGCCTCCTTCGTTTATAATATTAATCACAAGGCCTCTTCATAAATAATTTGAAGAGCACTATAAAGAAGAAAGCCTTAATATTGCTTCAATAAAGAAAGCTAAACTCTTGTTACTTTTCCATCTTCATAAAATATAATTTTCTGATTTTGTATCACCCGTGACTCAAGTATCGTAGCAATAGACGAAGATTCGCATGATGAAGATTGCAAATGAATTAGGTTATTGTGTTCATCCTTATTTAAGTCAAGGCGCGTTCAAATTTTCTTCAGATTTACTAATGTAATTTGATAATAATTGAGTTGACCTAAATGAAGATTTTTTTTAATTCCCTTATTGCAGTTATTACTTTTTCGAATGCAGTAATAGCTCAAAATGATACATTACATGCAAAACTTGATAGTCTTCAAAAACAATCCAATCAGGATGGTCAAACTAATATCATAAGTCCAAAAGCATACACTGAAAGTACACGAATAAGTTTCCCCGCATACTTTATTTTATTGGGAAGTGATTTTAAGCAAGACATAACGGCTCCATTTCATTTAACTAAAAAACAATTTCTGCAAACAAGTATTTACATTGGTAGTATTGCAGCTTTACAATCACTTTCCGAAAATTTTGATGAGCCCATTCAAAGGTTTGCAGCAAAATCTTATACAGAAAGTAATGTTGTTTCCAGTGCCAGCGATTATATAACAAAGTTTGGAGGCCGTTACGAATTATATACACTTGCTGCATTGGGCGGATATGGATTTATGTTCGACAATAAAAAAATGCAAACAACCACATTACTTGCAACACAGGCTTATCTTACAAGTGGACTTATTGAAACTGGCATAAAATATTTATCGGGAAGGCAACGACCTTCATATTATAATCCAAACCATACTGAAGCGGAGCCTATTTTTCATGGACCGGGTTTTGACGGAAACCGGCACATCAATTCTTCTTTTCCTTCTGGCCATACAACCGTAATATTTGCGGCTGCTACTGTGTTTGCAAAAGAGTATAAAACCATACCATTGGTGCCGGTGGTTGCATATAGTGCCGCCACGTTAGTTGGTTTGAGCCGACTAACAGAAAATAAGCATTGGGCAACAGATATTATAGTTGGCGCAACGTTAGGTTATTTATGCGGTAACCAGGTTGTAAATAATTATCATCGTTATGCAAAACTTAGAGCGCCGCTTAAAAGCGGAACTGTATCCTTTAATCTTAATTACAACGGTTATAATTTCGAACCAGGTTTAGTTTATACATTCAAATAATGCTGGCTGGGTTAATCTATGAAGTTTATATTAGTCATATCAAAAACTTAAGTTTTTACCGGAAACAGGTAAGTGGCATTTTGGTGCTATCGCACTATTCACGCTTAGATGAAGTTTGCTATTTGATAACCAAGACCTGAAAGCTTCCTTGTATCATCGGGGGTCTTTCGTTATCAGATGTAGCCTTGCCAAAGTTTGCTGTTGGTGAGTAAATAATGTGTGTTTTTGTATCAATTGTTAATGTTCTTGCACCACGCTTTGTAGGTACATTTGCAATCACTTCAAATTTATCTTTTGATATTTCTTTTATAACTGTTAGACTGCCTTCTCCATTTGACGAATAAGCGGTTTTTTGTGTTGGATCAAATGCAGTTCCATCGCAGCCCTCACCAATGGGCAGCTTAGCAATTATTTTTCCGTTTGTTGCGTCAATCACAATCATTAATTTATTGTCGCATCCCGCAAACAATCTTTTTGTTGCACGGTCAATTGATAGGCCGGAAGGTGATTCGCCAGGCGCAATCGACCAGCTATTTATTAACTTCATTGTATTAATATCTACAACCTCAATTTCGCTTTTATCTTCATTATTTACAAAAATTTTGCCTTCCCCATCGCTAACTGCTGTTTCAGGTTTCCCTTTTACATTAATGGTTGCAATTACTTTATTTGATGATGGATCAATCACGCTTAAATCTTTACTTTTTCCATTGCAGGTAATTATTTTTTTAGAATAGCTATCATAAAAAATAGCATCAGGATTTTCACCTGTTGTAATGCTATCCACTACCTGCAACGTATTTAAATTAAAGACGGTAACATTATTAGCTCTTCCATTGCTTGTAAACCCCTTGTTTAGCTCATGTACCAAAGCGATACCATGAACGCCAATTGTATTTGGAATAATACCAAGGGAATCACCGGTGTTTTTATCAAGCACATTCACCTGTGTACCATGCGATACAAATAATTTATTTGAAGCTGTATCAACAAATACGTAATCCCACCATCCACTACTTTTTATGTGAAATGTATCAGTAACATGCAATGGACTTTGAGCTGACAAGCTTATATACATTATGCATAAAACAGCTAATAATGAACATCGATTAAACATATTTGTAAAGTAATTTTGATAATATTTACCTGCTAATTTTCAACCGAATACTGTAGATATTCTGGAGAAAGAAATTATTGACTGTTTAGCACTTGAATTTATTACTATAATCTTTCATTCTGTATATGATTTTATTACAGCTTCGGGCTGCAAAAAATGATTTTGACATCACAATAAAAAAATTTTCATTTAAAATTATTGACCATGTATGGCCATGATTTAAGCTCAATTAAATTAAGATGTTAATAAAATATTAGCAGCGTTTTAAAAATAAATCTTATCAGAATTACTTCAGATTTCACATTTTACTTTGCTATAACTTTCTGACAATAAAGTGTTAACTCTAAACAATCAATTCAAAATTCAATAGATTTTAATGTTAAACCTAATCCGGAAAAAATTGTTCTTTTTATTATTAATTACATTTTTTAGTACTTACATAAATGCGCAAGTCAAAAACTCAATATCTGGTAAAGTAGTAGATTCTGTTTCAAAAAGTAATATTGAATACGCCACGATAATTTTATCTAAACTTAATGGCAACCAAGTTTTAAGTGGTACAACCAGTGATAGCTTAGGCAATTTTAAGCTTCATGATGTTGATACAGGTTTTTATAATCTTTCATTTGAATTTATTGGCTATAAACAAAGAATCTTAAAGAACATCCATATTCAAAAAGATCATCTTTCACATAATGTCGGCAATATTTTATTATCTAAAAATGATAATACGCTGAAAGATGTAGTAGTTACCAGCCAGGCAAAGCTGATTGATAATCGTATAGATAAAATTGTATTTAATGCTGAAAACGATATTACATCTCAAGGCGGTGTTGCAACAGATTTAATCAAGAAAATTCCACAGGTTTCAATAGATGCAGATGGTAACGTAGAACTTGCGGGCAACAGCGGCATTCGTTTTTTAATAAACGGAAAACCTTCAACTGCATTCGGCAACAATGTGGCAGATGTACTTCAATCCATTCCTGCAAGCCAAATAAAAAGTATTGAGGTAATAACAAATCCCGGTGCCAAATATGATGCACAAGGCTTAGGTGGTATCATAAACATCATTCTTAAACAGACCAAAGTAAACGGCATCAACAGCAATCTATCTTTAAGCACTGGTACCCGTATAGAAAATGGTTCGTTTAATATTACAATGCGCCATGGAAATTTTGGGCTGAATGCTTTTGTAAGCGGCAATGCCAGGCTTACTGCAGCTACACCAACTATATCAGACCGCACGTCCATTGATTCGGTTGCCAAAGAATCAGATCTATTGCATCAGCAGGGCAGCACGGCAACCAACAGGTACGGAACTGAATCAGGTGTTGGTTTTGACTGGACGCTTAATAAATACAACAGCCTTTCCGGAAATGTAAACTATAACAGGTTTGGCAACAAAAGCAGCGGTATTATAAGCCAGCAACAACAAACTTTATTTTTTGATACGACGGCAGTAGGTAATAAAGTGAATTCTATAAACAATGTATATAACTGGTTTAAGTTTTATACTACAGATGCTAATTTAAATTTCAAGAGAACATTTGCCAAAGAAGATCAATCGCTGGAAATAAATTTCAATGCAAGCCTTGGAAACAACAACACAAAAGCAGATAATTATCAAACACTGCTGCCGCAGGATTCTGCGTTTTATGGCATTCGCAGTAATAATTATGGTAAAGAAAATGAAACTGAACTTGAAATAAATTATGCACAGCCGTTTACAAAAGACGTAATTTTCGATGGCGGTATTGATATAACTTTTGATGACATTACCAGTACTTCAAACGTGTTAGCATTGCAGCCGCTCACTAAAGATTATTTGTATGACAGTGCTGTTTCAAATCATCTTTCTTATCATCAAAAGGTATATGCAGCTTATGCAGAAATAAGTTTGCCAATCGGGCATTTGTTTGATGTTAAAGCAGGCACAAGGTATGAGCGAACTGACATTAATTCTTTTTATTCAAACGCGGGGCAGCAGGTTACAAATCCGGGTTATAATACCTTAGTTCCTTCAGTGTATGTGCTGCGAAAATTAACCGCTGATCAGACTTTAAAACTTAGTTATTCAAAAAGAATTGAGCGCCCTGATTATGGTGATCTTAATCCGTTTATAAACACATCCGATCCTAAAAACGTTACTGCGGGTAATCCATATTTAAAGCCTGAGATCGGCAATCGCATAGAGCTTTCTTACAATCATGATTTTAATAAATCCGGTTCTTTTATGGTTACTGCTTTTTACCGTACAAGTAATCATGATATTCAGCCATATACGGCTTACTATTCATCGCTTGTTATTGCAGACAGTGTTTATAACAATGTAGCTGTTAGTACAAGAGAAAATATTGGGTTAGAACAAAATGCTGGCTTAAGCTTATTTGGTAACCTGCCGGTTACAGAAAAATTTTCTATTAGAATGAATATCTTTTTTTTCAGGAGGCATATCATCAATAACATTGATTCGGGTCGCAATCCTACCAGCTTTAACTATCGTACAAATCTTAATGCGACTTACGCTTTCAATAAAAATTTGTCTGCTGAGTTCTTCGGCAATTTTAATTCTGCCCGCAATGAAGTGCAGGGTAAATATCCTTCCTTTACATCTTATACAATTGCAGCACGCAAAAAGTTTTTCAGTCAAAAAATAAGCCTTGCTTTAACAGGGACAAACATTTTTGGAAAGTATGTAAACCAGCCAACTGTTTTATATGGTACAAATTTTACAACCAACAGCATTCGCAAAATTCCGTTTCGTTCTGCAGGTATAAATCTTACGTGGAAGTTTGGCAAGCTTGAATTTAAAAAAGATAAGGATGAAAATAAAGATATGCCTGTGCCTGAAGGCTAAGTTTGATAACTTATAATTCGCTTTCAAGTTTCTTCATTCACTTTCTTTTTACAGGCTCAAGCCGCTTTTGACAATACCTGGTAACATATTTATGCGACTTTAAAAATACAATATTTATTTCAACCATTCCTGTTCTGAAATCTGCTACTTCAAAATATTAATACTAACGTGCCGCTAATTATAAGCAATGCACCAATGGCTGTTTTTAAAGTAAGCGGCTCACCTAAAAAAATTACAGATAAAACAATGGCAATGGCTACACTCATTTTATCTACGGGCGCTACCTGTGATACCTTGCCTAATTGCAGAGCTTTAAAATAAAAAATCCATGAAAGCCCTGTTGCAATACCGGATAGGCACAGAAACAATATATTTTGCCTGGATAATAATGAAGCGGAAGAAACACCACCTCTTAAAAAAGCGATTGCCCAGGCAAGAATTAAGATTACAACCGTTCTGATGGCTGTTGCCAAATCAGTATCAACACCTTTAATACCAACCTTGGCAAAAATGGCTGTAAGTGCTGCAAACAGCGCAGACAGTAAAGCGTTAATCCACCACATATTATTTAACGTGATCAATGTTTACATTAATACAAACTGTTTTTTTCAGTAAATTATTTAAAGCCATAACGTTTGTTTTAATCAGACAGCTTGCAAATTGACAAAGGATGCTATTTTTTATTGACTAACCGTAACTTTCTTTCTATGTATTATCGAAAAGAACAATGATAAAATTATGTGATTATGTTGAACACCAATAGAAGGTTTCAATGATTATTCTTGTACAACATGCGGATACATGTTGGCAACACAATTAGTAATAATGGTAGTGCAATGATGAAGCCGCCTATTACTGCAATGGCTAATGGCTGATGCAACTGTGTACCGGTCCCGATTCCAAGCGCTATTGGCATGAGTGCAATAATAGCGCCGAGTGCTGTCATTAGTTTCGGACGAAGGCGTGTGGAGATGGAATAAATGACTGCTTGATCAACATCGTTGCTTTGTTTATATGATTCACTAAACTGGAGAAAGGTAAAAATAGCATTCTCGCCAATGATACCAACAATCATAATCAACCCGGTATAACTACCAACATTAAGCGGTGTGCCAGTGATATATAAGCCTATGAAACTTCCTGCAATGCCAAGCACTGCAATCAGTAAAATAATTAATGCAATGCGGTAATCCTTAAACATAAAAAGTATTACGCCGAAAACAAGCAAGCTTGATGTTACGAGAATAATGAGCAATTCATGAAATGATTGCTGCTGGTCAGCATATGCGCCGCCATATTCAATACTATATCCTTGTGGCAATGCTATTTTTTTTGAAACTTGTTGCTGTATTTGTTTGATGGCAGAGCCAAGATCACTGTTATCAAGCCTTGCTTCTACCACGCCCATATTCTGCATGTCCTCACGCTGAATTTCTGCTTCACCAGGGTTTAGTTGAATATTGGCCAACGATGCAATTGATTTCAACTGGCCATTTGGTAAAAAAATCTGCATCTGTTTCATTTCGTCAAGACTGCGTGTATTGCTGCCCGCATACATAATACGAACATTCGTTTGCTGATTTTTATCATACACACTTCCTGCAACATTACCTTCAAGCGCCGTTTGGAGTTGCGATTGAAAATTGGATGGTGTTATGCCAAACTGCGCAAGATTGATATAGTTTGGCAAGACGTTAATTGTTGGACCGGTAATAGTGATACCATTGAAAACATCAGCCGTTCCTTTTACATTTGAAACAACTTCTGCAACCTGCTCTGAAAGATTGTGTAATGTAGTTTCATCGTTACCAAAAATCTTTACTTCTATTGGTTGAACGGATGTCATCAGGTCACCAAGCATGTCGGTGATAACCTGCCCAAAATCTACACGTAGTGCGGGCTGTGTAGTTTCTATGCGGGTGCGTATGTCTGCTATCACTTCATCAGTACTGCGGCTTCTGCTTTTCTTTAATTGAATTAAGTAATCTCCAGTGTTAGGTTCTGTAATAAAAAAACCCATTTGTGTTCCGGTACGCCTTGAGTAAGCAGCTACCTCAGGAACCTTTACTATTTCTTTTTCAATTTCCTGTAACATGCGGTCGGTTTCTGCGAGTGATGTTCCCGGCGGCGAAACATAATCAAGAACGATGCTGCCTTCATCCATCTCCGGCAAAAAACCCGTACGTAAATTGGGATAAATAAAAATAATGGCAACAACCAGCAAGGCAATAAATGCAAAACTTAAATATGATCTGTGAATAAAAAATCCGACCCATTTTTGTTTATGCACATTGTGAACGACTTCTTTTTGCTTGCGTTTTTTTTCTTTTGAAAACAATAAATAAATAACCGGCAATGCAAGCCATGTAACAAAAAATGAACACACAAGTGTAATGAGCATTGTATTAGTCAGCACTTTAAAATAAGCACCAGCTACACCACTCATTAATTTAAATGGAAGAAAAATTACAATGGTACTTAATGAAGAACTTACCATAGCCGGAAATAAGTAGTGTATTGCTTTTTGCACCAGCATTACAGATGGTTCGCCAGGATTTTCTTCATGTGTGCGGTGTATCTGTTCAACTACAACAATGGCATCATCTATTATTAAACCAATCGCTGCTGCAATTGCCCCAAGCGTCATAATATTCAGCGTTTCACCGGTCGCATAAAGTATAATTAAAGTAAGAAATATCGTGACAGGAATAGTAACCAATATAACGCTGCTGGCCTTGAATGAACGAAGGAAAATTATTGCCACAATAATAGCAAGTGACAACCCAATCCACAAGCTGTCTGTTACACTTTTAATAGCATCGTTTACAAAATCGGCCTGTATATAATATGGCTTGATAGTGATATCTTGTGGCAATATCTTTTGTAAAGCAGCAACCTGTTTTTCCATTTGCGATGAAAGATCAATGAGGTTTGCGTTAGGTTGTTTGATGATAGCAAGCAGTAAGCCTTCATGTCCGTTTGCATTTATCTTTACATATTCTTTTGCCTGGTTTATACTAACATTAGCAATATCTTTTAGCAAAACAATACGCTTATTATTGTTGCTTATAACAATATTTTCCAACTGTTGCAAAGAACTCACCGATGCATCAGTTATCGTTAAATACATTTGCCTGTAATCATTCAGGTAACCATTAGATTGTATAATATTATTTTGCGAGATAACAGCGTTTACCGTATCAGGCGTTATCCCTAATGCATTCATTTTTTGCTGGTTCAATACTACATCATATTCTTTTGTTTTTCCGCCGATTACACGAACCTCAGAGACACCTGCAACTCTTGACAGATATGGCTTTACGGTGTATGTAGCCAACATTTTCATTTCTATGGGTGAAAGCGAATGACTTTCCATTGTATAACCCATTACCGGCAAAATAGAAGGATTCATACGTTCAACTGTTATGTTCACACCAGAAGGCAATGTGTTACTTATCTCACTTATTTTTGATTGAATGCGTTGCTGCGCAAGATCGATATCAGCATTCCAGTTTAGGAAAGCTGAAAGCTCGCAACTGCCCCGGCTTGTAGTGCTGCGTATCGTTTGTAAATCCGGTATTTGCTTTATAGCATTTTCAAGCTGCCGCGTAACCGTTATCATCATTTTATCAACCGGCTGCTGACCAGCATCTGCAATAATTTTTATCTTTGGAAAAGTAATTTCAGGAAACAAAGCTGTTTGCATTTTGCTATAGGAAAATGCACCTCCAAGCAGAATAATGAGGATGAGGACAGTGATGGGATTCTTATATGTAATGAAGAAGTTATTCATTATTATTTAAAAAATTAAACGCCAGATTCGGAACAATTTCGATTGCCGGTTTTATTTTTTTCCTGTTTCTATTTTAATCTTAACAGTATCACTTAGTCCATAATTTCCTGTAAGAATGATTCTATCTGAGTCTCCTAACAATGGTTCAGTAATTTGAATATTAGTTCCAGATTCAATTCCTTTTTTTATATCAGTTTTTACAGCTACACTATCATTCAACAACTTCATTATCCAAAATTCAGTTTGTTCTTCATTGCTTAACACCGCTGCTTTTGGAAGTAAGGTTGCGTTGTTCACTTGCTGCTTTACCAATTGCACTTTTGCAACAAGATTTTCCGGTATTAGTTTATCAGTTTTTACTTTGATAATAAAACGCTGTGTTTGCGCCACTGAATCAACTGTTGGTAATGCAGATTGAATATAACCATCCAGTATTGTACTATCTGCAAGATGCAGTTGCAGGTTTTTGTTTTGCTGTAAATAAGATTTTAATTCATAAGGAAGATCTAATAAAAATGCAAAGCTTGATTTATCGGTTATTTCTGCAAGCTGTTCTGCATCCTGCACATAGTTTCCGGCTGTATAAGTAAGCTGAGAAACATAACCGCTGATGGGAGATTTTATCCTTGTTACTCCTTCGAAGTGTAATGATGAATCAAGATTGTTAATGGTATTGCCTAATGCAACCGCCTCTTTTGTTTTAATCGTAAAAAGCGTTTGTCCTTTGGTTACATATTGCCCTAACCGAATGCCAGACGTTTGTAAATAGCCAATTGCATTTGCTTTTACAAATGTTTTCAAAGTGAAAGATGAGATGGCATTTAACTCAACTGTCTCACTAACATTTCCTCGTGTTGGATATGTAATGGTAACAGGCGTTATAGCATCTTTTGGTGACTCATCTTCATCATCATTATCAGAGCTTTGGTTTTTGCATGAAAACATTATTCCTACAAAGAACATAATCGATAAAAAAACTACATTTTTAATCATCTGTTCCAGTAATTTATTTGTGTAATAATCTGAAATTGCTGAATAGTATTTTGCGTAATGGTATTTTGTGCATTTAAATAATTACTGATAGCAATAATGTAATCCGCAATGCGCACATCTCCTGTGATAAGTAATTTCGCATTCGCATCTATTAAAGTATGCACATACTTAAGCTGCTCATTTGTGTCGGTAATAACCTGATTTGTTATTTGCAACTGTTGAGAAAGCTGCGCAATTTCCTGTCTGTACTGATTTGTATAAAAATCACGATAATTAATTCTTGTTTGTTCTAATATATTTAATCTCCGATATTGAAGTTTGCGCTGATTGCCATCGTAAATAGGAATGATGAGATTAAGGGCTGCGCCAGCACCAAAATTTTTATACGGTGTATAAGTTAATGAAGAGACGTAACCTCCATCTGCTGTAAAAGACAATTTGGGTTTATACGCAAGTCCAACTTGTTGATATGCATTTTTAAGTAACAAGCTATCTGTTGTGAATTTTTTATAAAATATTGAGTTATTAAACTCTGGTAGTTGTACCAGTTCGATATGAGGAGAGTCAAGCGGTGTAAAAGATGTGTCAATCAAACCGCATAAATAGTTAAGCGTTGCATAATCGTTTTGATATTGTTGCTTGGATAGAGTAATAGTTAAATGCTGCTGCTGCAGTGTTACTAAAAAAGTAAGGTAATCTGTTTGTCTGTAGACGCTTGCCTGTGTAAGCTTTTTTAAAATTGTGTCTTCTCTTGAAAGAAGATTATAAATTTCATTATTGAAACTATACTGCCGCCAGCTTCCATACGCGGCGATGTATGCAGCAATAATGGTGCGTCGCAAATCCTGCTCCGTTATTTTGCCTGCAATGCTAAGCGAATCATTTAAGAGTTGAATTCCGTTGAACTGTATTTGTAAATTTCTTTTGCCGACAAAATTTTTTGAAGCGCTTATTTGCTCACTTAGGTTGCGGACATTCGTGATAATTTCATCATACCCGTAACCTTTAATGACAGGTGCGTAATAATTATTGCTGATACCATTAACCTGCGGTTTATAAAACGCACGAATACGTAAACTGTCTATTTTGTTTAAAAGAATGTTGTTACTTACTTCACTTAGTAAGGGGCTATTCTGAATTCCTTTTAAAAGAAAATAATCTAAATTTTTTTGCTGCGGAAATAAATATGCAGGTATAAAAAATACTACAAAAAACAGACGTGCTCGTAATAGTTTGATGTTACTTGTCATTTCAGGTAAGAGATAACACAGCTTGCATAATCCAAAAGAATACCTAGATTTTGAAGAAAATTTGAATCTGGCTAAAAGCTTATTGTAAATGAATGATGATTCGGCGACTGAAAATCATACATACACTTAAAGCCGGAAATATAACAAATCTGCTGAACGATTGACAAACCTAACCCGTAACTGTCCGTTAAGTTACTCTGCTTTGAAAACCTTTTGTAT
>CAZZXW010000025.1:0-16305 GCA_964658095.1 uncultured Parafilimonas sp.
TTTTCCAGTAACCGATAATGTTCCAGGCACTGCCATCATAATAATAAAAACCGGGATAATTATCCGTTTGATAAATTAATAATCCTGTTGATGGCGAACTGATTGCATTGCGTTGCGTTTGCGTTAAACGCGGAATGAGCAAACCTTTTATTGTTGATTTTACTTCAAGTAATGAAGATGAAGCTGGTGAAGTTGTTCCAATGCCTGCAGCACCGCTTGATGGAAAAGTGTTTTGCGCATGTAAGCAGTTCATCAACGCAAAACATATAATTAAAAGCGAATAAAGTTTAAGTTTCATAAAACCAGTTTATTAAAAAATTATTTCTGCAATACAATCATTGTTCTCATTAATACATTGGTGCCTTGCACAGTTACAACATACATACCTGAACTAAACTTTGAAAGATCAACAGTAATCGTGTTGCTACCTTTAAGCAAATTTTCCAGTGAAATTTCTTTAACTGCTTTCATGGTTATGTCATACATCCTGACAGACAATTTGCTTTCGTTATGTGCAAGCTTAATAGCAAGATTTATGGCTGACGATGTTGGATTAGGATAAGCTGTAATTGAGTTTGCTGTTAATTCAATCTTACTATTCTGTGCAATAAGTTTATTATCTTTTTTGGAAAATGATTCTGCATCACCGCATTGATCAATTCTTATAAGCACAAGACCATTACCTGATGGAGCTGCATCAAAGCCAGGGTTTATAACAACATTGCCGGCGCCCAAAGTAGAAATTGTATTGCCGGAAATATTTACATTATCACCTGAATTAAGTGTAGTAACAGCTGCGGCAAAATAATAACCTGATGAAACATTTACATTGGAAATATTTGCAGTGGCAAGTGTTGCTTCGCATTGTTGAAGTGCAGCATTAGTCGTAAGAAAACTATTTACTCTTGTAAACTGGTTGCTTGTAATCTGTAAAGCAAAATAGCAACTGTTTGCCCACCAGTATGCCATAAGGTTTGTATATGGCGGAGAATAATTTGTTTGGCCTTTTGGATCTGTACATGTGCCGTTATATGTACATTGATTTGAAGATGTAAAGCAGGTATTGTTTTTTGCTTTATATGCAAAAGGGTCAGCTGGTGTATCGCCGATCAGATCAGCAGCAGTTGTAGAATTGGAACCATCAATATCTTCATAACCATTTACAGGTTCAAACGTATGTAATAAGCCCATGCAATGTCCAACTTCATGCGATATGGTTTGCCCTTGTGCAATGTTTCCTGATGAAATAAGGCAATAAGTACCGGGAATACCACCCAAAGCAATACCGCCGTAACCACATGAACCGCCGCATGAAGCATTGGAGCCGTTGATGGTTTTCATGTAAAAGATATTAATGCAGTTGGGGATTTGGTAACTATCAAAGTCAGAAGCTGGATCAGTATCTGCATTAAAATTATTATTAAGAAACGTGCTGTTGATATGGTTAAAGCCGGCATTTAAAAAGCAAAGATTATCAGGCGAGTAATTTGATGCCAGCGTATTAAACTCATTACTGATTTGTGCCACAGTTGCTGCTGCGTTTGTGCCATCATCATCAGTAACAATATGAAAATAAACACGCATAAGAATAGTTGATGACAAAGCATTTTGTGCTGCCTGTGATTTGCTTTTTTCAAACTGCAAAGCTTTATCAAATGCCGCCTGGTTTATTTTATAAGGTCCGCAAGTTTTTGGTTCCTGTGAATGTGCAATCAAACTAAAAAAAATACAACTTAACAGGAAACCTTTTTTCGTAAGATTACCTGTTCTCATTTTTGTTTGATTTAAGTTGATCAATTTCTTTTTGTAACTGAATAACATAAAGTGTAAGTTCTTCGATCTTCTGCATCATTTTGGTTTGCACATCTGCCACAGCCAGACCATTTTTTTGAATGTCTGAAGCTGATGGTATTTCAGGCAAATGATGATGTTGATTGATATATTGCTGTACCTCATTCAATGATTTTAGTTTGTAATTTTTATCAAACACAAAATCACTCCAGCCTGTTTCAACACGCACTTCTTTTGCCTGAATAGTTCCGTTAACTGATAATGCATATTGTGGGCTTGTTGTACCAATGCCTACGTGAACTGCGCTTGAACCTGTGCCTCCTAAAACAATGCTGTTGCTTTGGCCAACTCTTGCATTTGCACCGATAGCTGTAGCATTACTAATACCGCTACCCGGAATAATACCTGCGAGGTAGCCGATTGCAGTATTATCTGAACCTGTTGTATTATCATATAAAGCACCACTGCCTATTGCTGTATTTTGGCTGCCGGTTGTGTTGTTAACCAATGCGTTTACACCTACTGCGGAATTATCATTAGCATTGGTATGTGTAAGTGCATTTACACCTACTGCTGTATTCAAACCGCCGGTTGTATTATTTTCTAATGCTGCATAGCCTGCAGCAGTATTGGCACTACCCGTAGTATTCGTGTTAAGAGATGCCCATCCAAGCGATGAATTTTGGGTACCACTTGTGTTAGCATACTGCGATTGATAACCAACTGCAGTATTATTGGAAGCAGTAGTACTATTATGTAAAGCGTTGACACCAATAGCAATATTTGCCGATCCGCTGGTATTATTATACAGCGCCTGTAACCCAACTGCCACGTTATCTGCAGCAGTAGTGTTGTTATACATGCTTTGATAACCGACTGCTACATTTTCACTCGCCGCATTTTTATAAAGACTCTGATAACCAACCGCTGTATTTTTTTGACCTGACGTATTTGAGTACAGTGTACCGGAACCAAGCGCGGTATTATAAAAACCGGTAGTGTTCAGGTACAATGCTTTTTCACCAACGGCTACTCCAGAACTCCCTGATGTATTAGAACGCATGCTGTTTGCACCAACGGCGGTATTATAATCTCCGCTTATATTTTTTGTTAGTGATAATGGACCGACACCAGTATTATTATAGCCACCATTTAAAGCTGTATCTGCATTATCACCAATAAACATGTTTTGATTAGGTGCGTCATCATAAAAACTACGGGCACCATTTATTCTTAATACATTTCCTGAACTTAGATTTATATCACCACCTTTTACATCAATTTTATAAGCAGGCGATAAAGTTCCAAAACCAACATTGCCTGTATTAAAAAAAGTTGATGTGCCATTCCTTTTCCAGTAACCAATAATGCTCCATGCACTGCCATCATAATAATAGAAGCCGGGATAATTATCAGTTTGATAAACCAATAAACCTGTTGTTGGTGAAGCAATACCGTTACGTTGTGTTTGAGTTAATCTTGGAATTAGTAAGCCTTTTGTTGTTGATTTAATTTCCAGTAATGATGAACTGCTTGGTGATGTAGTTCCAATACCTGCTGCACCACTTGAAGGAAATGTGTTTTGTGTGAGTGCTTTTTTTGAGATGATAAAAAATATTATCAGTAATAAAACTGTATAAGTTTTTTTCATAGACATGCTTTTTTATATTATTATTTTATTCTTTTTAGTGTTCCACCATCAGCATATTGTTCCCTGCCAATACAGGTATCGGTAATCACTGAAAAAGAAATTGAATCTTCGCCATAAAAATTTAAATGGTATTTTCCCCAGTAATTAATATTACAACCGCTGTCGCTGATATAAATTGTATCGCTATTCGTTTTGTAATTTCCCTTCTGAATTATTTCGCCTTTGTTTGTAGTATGATTAAAACTCCCATCTTTATTGAAGTTTGCAAAAGTTTCATAGCCATCAGAACCATAGGCTATCCATCGCCCTATAATATTGTGGGAAGGTGGATTAAATGCTATTAAGAAAATGTTGCATATTGCAATTGCTTTGAATGAAGTTTTCATAAAAATGATTTTATATGATTAAAACTTATTCAAAAATTCAAAGCCGCATTTACATTACAACTACCTTAAGATGTAGTTATTTCTTATGATTATTAAGCAACTCAAACCTTGAATGTACCTGTAAAATTTCATAGATGTTTTTTACATGATAACGTACAGTATCAACAGAAATAAAAAGTTTTTCAGCAATCAGTTTATAACTCATTCCGTTCCTAATAAATTCTAATATCTCTTTTTGACGTTCAGTTAGTTGAATTTCTTTTTTATCCGGCAAAGGCTTTAAGCCTGCACGAAACAATTGTAATGTTTTAGCAGCAACGCTGGGCGTCATTGGTGCACCGCCATTATACACTTCGCTGATAGCTTCGAGGATTTTTACAGGCGGCGTTTTTTTAAGTATATAACCTTCTGCACCGGCCTGTATTGCGTTGAATATTTTATCATCATCTTCAAAAACAGTTTGCATAATTACATGAACAAATGGATAATTTTCTTTGATGATGCGCACTGCTTCAATACCATTAATGCCGGGCATATCAATATCCATCAGCACAACATTAGGATTTGTTTTTTTAATCTTAAATACAATATCATCTGCATTATCAAATGCGGCAATACAGTTAAAACCAGGTGTGCCGTTTATTAATTGATAATAACCATCGCGCAGCAAATAATTATCTTCAAAAAGTACAACGCTTATAGTGTTCATTAACGCAAATCTTATTTTAAACAATAAAAATCCAACTACATAAATAAGTAGTTATATTATTTTATTGGCATTATTAATTCAACCGTTGTGCCTTTACCAGTTTCGCTTTTTATACTTATTGCAGCATGAATTTCCTTTGCTCTTGCACGCATATTTTCCATCCCGTTACCTTTGTTTTTGTTTAAGTTGTTAAACCCGATGCCGCTGTCTTTAATAATCATTGTTAATTTATCAGAAGCTTCTGAAATGCTTACCCATACTACATTTGAGCCAGAGTATTTGTAAGCGTTATTTATAGATTCTTTAAAGATGAGATAAAAGTTTTTCCTTTTTTCCATGGGCAGTTTTATATTCTTTATTGATTCTGCTGCTGTAAATTCAAGTAAGATATTTTTGCCGGATAAAAGTTCGCCAGCAAAAAATTTCATGCGCTGTAATATATTTTCAAATTGATCATTTTTTGGGTTGATAGACCAGACGATGTCATTCATGGTATCAATCATATTACGCGAAACATCGCCCATTTTATATATTAATGTTTTGGCTTTGTCAGCATCTGTGTTTAAATTTTTTACAGCAACTTCACTATACACCGAAATACTGTTTAAAGTTGAACCAATATCATCATGCAAATCACTTGCAATTTTTTGGCGCATTGCTGCAACTGCAAGCCTGTTTTTTTTTCGATACGCATAAATGTTATAAATAATAAACGCAACAATTAGAAGCCATATAATACAAGCCCACCATGTTTGCCACCATGGCGATAGAATTATAATATTTAACTGTGTAATATTTTTTGTTTCAATGCCGTCAGCATTGTGTGCCTTTACTTTAAAAACATAATTGCCTGGTGAAAGATTGGCATATGTTACAGAGCGTTGCATGCCCGCTGCAATCCAGTTTTTATCTGATGGCTCAAGTTTATAAAAATAAGTATCTGTTTTTGCGCCGCTAAAAGACAGCGAAGCGTATGCAACAGATATTACATTTTGATTGTGTGATAGTTTAATATTTTTTAGCAGTAATAAAGAATCAAGAGCAAGGTTTTTTTCGCTGGCGCTGAAGTTTGTGATTATTACATCAGGTGGCGTTAATCTTGTTTTAATATCAGCAGGATTGAAATAAATTATTCCTGAATTGCTTGCAATTACAATATTGCCGTTGCGAAGTTTACAGATGGTTCTTGCAAAAACATGATCGTGGATGCCATCATTAATATTAAACAAATAACACTTGCCTGTTTTTAAATTCAAGTGTTCAATTCCATTGCTGGCAAGCACCCACACATCATCATTATCACCTGCAACTACGCCAAAAATTATATTAGATGAAAGGCCGTTTTGTGTTGTGTAAAATTGAACTGATCTGCTTAGTTTATTGAATGCAAACAAGCCACTTCCGGCAGTACCGCCGGCAATTAAAGAGTCATTTAAAATTGAGGGTGAAAAAATATGATAAGGTAATAAAGCGCTTTCATCAACATAGTGCAATCGAGTGTTGAATTGTATCAATCCGTTTTCCCGTGTTGCTGCCCAAATGTTATTGCTTTCGTCAAAGCAAAATCCCTCAATAATAGATAAAGGCTTTACCGGCTTATACAAATCTTTATAAACAATAATTGAATCTTTAGCAGCATCCCACTTTGCAATTACGCCATTGTGCAGGCTAAACCAGATGTTATGCTGTTTGTCTGTTTCTTCATGCAGTATGGTTTTATTATTAAAGCTTTCAATTTTTTTATTAATGAATTTACCTGTTGATATATCCAGCACTGAAAGCATTGCAAACTGGCAACCAGCCCATATTCTGCCTTTTGCATCTTCTGCCAAACACCACACACGGTTTAGAGTATCACCAAGCGAAGATGTATTATTTTTTATATGCTTATAATTTTTTAATAAAACAAAATTGCTGTCATATTCAAAAATTCCGTCGCCCCAGGTGCTGATCCAGATATGTTTGTTGTTGCTTTGAAAAATATCAGTTACATCTGTATTAAACTGGTCAGTAGTTGTTGTAGCAACATATTTAAAGAGCTGGTTCTTCGGGTTGAATATGTTCATTCCTAAATCTGTATTTACCCAAATGTTGCCTTCATTATCTTTAAAAAGATTATAAACATTTTCATTATAATGCAAGGCATATTCAGCACCATTATTATTTTGAATACATGAAAATTTATCCGTCAACTTATCATAACACAATAAGCCAATGTAGTTTTCGCAGGCAAACCAAATAACATTTTCATCGTTTAAACAATCATGCACAACTGCATTAGGCAATGGCTTTTGAGTGGCATCTTTTTGATGAAGAATATTGTAATGCCCGGTTATACCATTTTTCAAATTATACCTGCAAAGGTCACCGATAAAATTTCCTGTCCACAAATTATTATTGTTATCAGTTTGAATAAATGAAATTGGATTGGAATGGCCCAACAACGCATCAACACTATTTATTAAAACAGCTAATCTTTTTGTATTGGTATTAAAGCTTAGTAATTGGCTGAAATTTCCACCAACCAGTAACAAAAAGTTTTTATCAGCTGCATTGTAAATAACTTTAGCAATGCTATCCGAATTGTTATGTACAACATTTTTTATTAGTACATATTTTTTAGAGGCAGCATCATACAAAAAGATATTTTTATTTGTAAAAATCCATATCCTGTTTTCTTCATCTTTTAAAATACCTGCAACATTATTTGAGCTGCTGTCTTTTGCATCAAGCATACACATGCGATGCATTGTATGCATATTGCTGCTTAAAACGCTGATGCCATTTTTAGTAATAACCCATAAATTTTTTTCCTTGTCTTCAACAGGCTTTCCGGTCCAGTTGTCTAAAATATCTTTCCCGTTTTTATTTTCATAGGTGTAAGAAATAAAGTTTCTGCCATCATAACGTTGAATACCGCTTATTGAATTAAACCAGTAAAAACCTTCATCATCCTGGTAAATATTTATTTTGGAATCTGATGATAAACCTTCGTCAGCAGTCAGATGCTGAAAAACATAATTACTTTGCGGAAAGGCAAGCGCAGGAACCAGGAGAAACGCAAGCAATAATTTTGAAAACATAATTACTGTTTCATCTTTAACTTATATAAACATTATTCATGCTTTAATATACGTTATAAATTTAAGCAGTATGCATCATTAAATATTTTAGTACTATGAAAGCACAAAAACTTGTTTACTTTTTTTTCTTAGCATGGCTAACGGCTTGTGCCAATAAACAAAACAATAGTAATCAAGATGTAACTATCAGCGATACAACTATCACAACAACTATTACTAACGATTCATTTAAGACCGGAAAAGTTTATAATGATATAATTTGTAAAAACGATGCATCTCAATCGTATGCATTATATATTCCTGCGCAATACAGCAATAACACTTTGGCTGTAATTTATTTTTTTGATCCGCATGCAGATGGAGAATTGCCTTTAAAAAAATATAAAGCACTGGCTGATGCATTTGGTTTTATAATGATCGGAAGTAACAATTCAAAGAATGGAAATGATTGGCCTGCGGCTGAAAACATCTGGAGTATTTTATTTAATGATTCGCGAAGCAGAATACATTTTGATGCGAATAGAATTTATACCTGCGGATTTTCAGGCGGTGCAAAAGTTGCCAGTTATATTGCGTTGCATCATAATGAAATAAAAGCAGTAATTGCCGGAGGTGCAGGTTTGCCTGATGATGTAACCCCCGGTAATTTTAATTTTTCATTTACAGGCATTGCAGGCAAAGGCGATATGAACATGACTGATCTTGTTGCTTTAAACAACGAGCTTAATCAAACATCAACAAGGCATCATTTGATCTTGTTTGATGGCAAGCATGAATGGTCGCCATTACGAATTATGAATATTGCATTTACAGGTTTGCAATTTGATGCGATGTTCAATAAACTTATTGCAAAGAATGATTCACTGATTAATAAGTATGTTGATTCAAGCAATAAGAAATTGAACGCTGATCTAAAAACAAATAATCTTTTACGTGCGGAAGAAGAATGCAGGCTTTCAATAAGCATGTTAAATGGTTTATCTGAAGCAGTAAATGGATTTAAACAAAAAGAGGCTTCTATAATAAACAGCGTTGCGTATAAGCAACAGTTTCAACAGCAGCAAAAGTTATTCAGCATCGAGCAAAATAAAAAAGCAGAATACCAGCAGCAATTTCAGCAAGTTGATATGCAATACTGGACAACAACAATTGCTGATCTTCAAACAAGATCAAAAGCCAACACGCCCGAAGGTGAAATGTACCAACGCCTGCTGGCTTATTTATCGCTTGCTTTTTATTCTATTACCAATCAACTGATAAACAATAATCAAAACCAGCCTGCACAATATTTTGATGCCTTATATAAAATAGCTGATTCAACTAATAGCGAGGCTTGGTATTTCTCTGCTGTTCTTAATGCAAGAAACAAAGCTGTTGAAGTTACAAAAAGCGATTTACTTAAATCAGTGAGTTTGGGGTTTAATGATGTTAACCGTTTGCAGCAACAACCGGAGTTTCAGCAATATGAAGCACGATTAAATTTTGCAGAAATTGAAAGTAAGATGAAGCGCCCGGTTAAGTAACCCTTGCATCATTCATACTTCTTCATTACTTGGAATAACACTTTGTATTGCGATGAATCAAACCCGGGCAAAGTATCCTGCAACCAATGCCGCTTAAATGCAATAGTTGCAGCAGTTGTATCTTTTATATCGTAACCAATAATGCGCAATGCCTGCATTGGCTCAAATGATGTTGGCAATATAACATTTGTTGTATCATCATACCAGTTTCCATAACCGCTGTCTGCAAGCCGCTTCCAAGGGAAATATACGTTTGGATCATTCTTTCTTGTAGGTGCAATATCACCATGGCCAATAAAATTTGCAGCCGGAATATTGTATTCTTTTTTCAGCGCCGCCAGCAGTTTTAATAAGCTATTTATCTGTGCATCGGCAAATGGTTCAAAGCCATTATTGTCAAGTTCAATACCAATGCTTGCGCTGTTTATATCCGCATCATTGCCCCATTTGCCAATGCCGGCATGCCATGCCCGCATGTAATCATTCAGCATGTGATGCACCGTTCCATCTTTACAAATAACATAATGTGCGCTTACCTGGGTGCGCTGCAGCGTAAATGTTTTCAGCGTTTCATCACAACTGTTTTGCGCGGTATGATGAATGATCACAAAATCTGGTTTGCGTAAATTAAAATTTGTTGTGCCGATGAATTGATTGTTGTTAAATGAATCGTGTAGGGGATATTGTTTAATAATTGCTGCAAACGCTTTTGCCTGTTGCTTGTATATTTTATTGGATGATGAATATTGGTTGCCGGCACAGCTTAAAAAAAATATAGTTAATACAATTGCTACATATTTCATCTTGTAAAGAAAAGAATTATAGTTTAATCATGAATGATGACGATAATTGAATTATTTAATGCATGGTTTAACTATACGATTCAAATTTATTTAATTGACCGTTTATCCGTGTTATTTTATTTCTATCAGCTTTATATTCTTATCATCAACAAAAAAATAATTAATAATACGTTGCTGTAACTTTTTTGCTTGTTAAGCGTACCATTAAAAACTTAAACATGAAAAAAATATCTTTTCTCTTATCATTACTGCTAACGGCTAACTGTTTATTTGCGCAAGACAAAATTGTGTATGATAACAATGCACAGGTAAGGAACGTTGGCAGCTTTCATGCCATTGAAGTATCAAGTGGTATTAATCTTATCTTAAAGCAAGGCAACACAACTGCTGTTGCTGTAAGTGCCTCTTCAGATGATATTGTTGCACGCATTAAAACTGAAGTTGAAAACGGAAAGCTGAAAATTTATTTTGACAGAGATGGATGGAAAAACTGGAATAATAAAGGCGCCAAATTAAAAGCTTATGTTACTATTAAAGATATTGATGCACTTGAAGTAAACTCCGGTGCTGATGCAATTACAGACGGTAATATAAATGCTGATAATCTTAAGATCACGTTATCATCAGGTGCTGGCTTTGATGGTGAAGTAACTGCTTCTGCATTAAAGGTTGATCAAAGCAGCGGCAGCGATATGAAGATTAAAGGCAAAGTAAGCAGTGTGGATGTAAGAACCAGCAGCGGTGCAGACTTTAAAGGTTATGATCTTGTTTCTGAAACCTGCAAAGCAGATGCAAGCAGCGGAAGTGGTATTGAAATTACCGTAAATAAAGCGTTAGATGCGCAGGCAAGCAGTGGTGGCGACGTAGATTATAAAGGCAACGCATCTGTAACAAACGCATCAAACAGCAGCGGCGGCAGAATAAAAAAGCAAAGCTGATATTGCTGTTAACTTATAAAAAGAGAGTTCATTATGAACTCTTTTTTGTTTTATATAGAAGTGCTTTATTGAGTATCGCCGTAATCATCATTGGTATCAAAACCAAGATCACTTAATTCATCTTCTGCCTTGCCACGCAGGTTACGTATTTTATCTTTTACGCTGCCTGCAATATCACCGGCAGAATCTGCAAGACGCTGGCGGGTTTCTTCACCGCTTGCAGGTGCAACCAATAAACCTACTGCTATTCCGGCAACAAACCCGGTAAGTGTTGCAATTAAAGTACGCTGTGCGCTCATACAAAAAGTTTTAAGTTATTAATGAAGAATAATTTTTCAACAACCTTGCCAGAAATAAATATTACTGCTGAAGAAAATGTTTATTTATATGAAGGTCTCTAAGAATGCCTGATTTTGGATTTAGTGTAATTGTGAAAGATTTGTATTTACCCACATTTACATCAATCACCATTTGCCAGCAATGCATATCTCTTGTAAGATAGATGCTTGTAGCGGCAATGCGTTGTGTTTTAAGATCAAAAAAGAAACCGCCCCCAAGTTTCCATTTTGGAGAGATGCTTAAGTCGCCGTTTACATTTATGTTAGAATTTAATTGCGAAATAAAATGAACAAGGTCTGGTGAAAGATAGTGCGTATAATTTAACGAGAAAGATGTTTGTATTGACCAAGGTATATTAAAATCAACAAACTCGCCGGGGTTATTGCGCACATATTGCAGCTCCTGTTGCTGTTCATCCGGTGTTATTGTTTCATCCGGCGTTAAACGGGCGTTATCACTTCGCTTGTCATTTGATTTGCTTTGCAGCGAAGTGGAAATAGAAAGATTTCCTGATTCAAGATTACCCAGCTTTCCATGCTTCCATAATAATACACTTTTGTCATTTATATCTTTCTGATAAGGATCAATGGTTGCGCCGCCACTTATATTTATTTTATTAAATAAGCTGCTGCCGGCTCTTATGCTTATTGGCTGCCAGTTAAGGCTATCTGCAATAAAATTGTATCCGCCGGTTATACTTAAGTTATCAAGGAGGCGTATTTTTTTAACGCTGTCTGCGCCGGTAGAATCTTTCCGGTTCCTGGTTTTCATCTCAAGCAAATTATTTATACCAAAGTTTAAACCGCCAAACCGCGTTTCACTAAAGCCGCCTAACACGTTGCCGCTAAGTTGTGATATTCTTATGCTATCGCCTGAAATTGTTCTTACATTCTGATAAAACTGGCTCACCAGGTCAGGCTTATAACTTATACCGATGAACGGATCTATCTCATGCCGTATAGCCATTATACCACTTGAATGCCTGAAATTATAAGTTCCGAAAATGCGGGTGCTGGTGCTTAAACCGAATGTTACTTCACGGGCTGCATAAAATCCTCGTTTAATGCTTGTGTCAACTTTGAATTTTGAATTATCATAATTGTATATAATTTTTTGAGCGAACCATCTTTCTTCATAACTAACAGATGGTGTAACAATAAATGGACCTATTGGTGGCAATGAAAGTGTAATAGGAATGCGATGATCTGCGCCCCATTGTATAGTATCTAAAATGCGCTTAAAGTTTATGGCTGAATCATAAAAATTAATAACGTTTAAAAGATTGCCGGTATAACCAATACCTAATTTTTGGTACCATTTTGAACTGCCTGCCTGGTTCTTATTTTGAAATGGATAAATGGTTGAAACGGTAAATGCAACGGTTGGTGCATTCAAATTTATAAGCCTGCTTACACTGTTCTGGTTTTCACTTAGTGAAGCATTAAGATTATACTTTCCATCATCCCAGGTTTTATTATAAGAAACATTTGATGTAAGGTTGTTATCATAATTGCGAAAAGCATTATCAGTAAGATAGGTATTATACTTTGTGCTGCCGGCATTTACACTTGCGCTGAAACTTGTGCCCGGCCTTGCTTTTGAATCAGAAGTATGATTCCATAATATATTATAAGTGCTGCCCGTTGTAAACTCCTGCTTTGAGCCATATGTTGTATTGAGCAGTTTAGTATGCTGTGCACTTATAGTAAAGCTGCCGCGATATTTATAACGCTTATAATATTTCGGATTTATATCCAGCTTCCAGCCACCGTATGAATACAGATCACCTTGTGTAGTAACATCCCAGTCATCACTGATTACTTTATAAAATCCTATGCCTTCAAGCCCGAGGCCAAAAGTTTCACTGTTTGTAAAACGTGGCGGTAATAAACCAGAATGCCTGCCACGGTTTAAAGGATAAATTCCGAATGGTATTGGGATAGGAATAGGCACACCTTCAAACTCCGGAAAGGCCGGGCCAGAAACAGCGATCTTGTTATTAATAATCTTGATCTTTCTTGCACGTATATCAAAATGCGGCGTATCAAGATTGCAGGTTGTAAATCTTCCGCGATAAGCATACACAACATCTTTGTCCACTTTCTTTACGGTCTCTGAATTTACAAACAGCTCACCTTCTTTATAATAGGTATTGCGGGTAATGCCTTTTTCAGATTTAAGATTATAGATAACAGTATCCATTATAGACTCTGAACCTGCTTGCGTAAATTTTGGTTTATTAAGCGGGTTACTGGTTGATGTATCTGTGCCGCCATAAGCTGTAATAATGTGTGATTGCTGATCGTATTGAATTGTGTTTGCATCAAGCTTGATATCTTTATAATCTGTGTTTGCTTTACCGTACAGAATAAATTGTTTGCCGGGAATTAATAAAATGCCACTATCTGCCGCAGTATAATTTACCGGTGCATCAATTGAATCTTTTGAAAATAATAAAGTATCAACAGTAATATGTTTTGACGAATCATTTATTGAAGTATCAGATGTATTTTTAAAGGAAGAGTCAGTTTTCTTTAACGTATCAGCAGTAATTTTTTTGATATGCAGTGAATCAAACTGTTTAACAGGAATTGTATCGGTAATTACTGTTAATGATTTTGGAAATTTAATTTTCCACTCATTGTTAGCAAGTAATGGCAGCGTTATTATACATAACAGGCAAAAAAAAATTAATGCCGGTTCTATATTTGCGCAAACTTTATAACGGGTAAACATACAGTAGCTAAAACAAAAATATAGTTTAATACTATAAAAGATTTGTAAAGGAATGTTTTTAACTAACCACATCATGCAAAAAAAAATCGGCGGCGGTATATTCTTTTTAATGATAACAATTTTGTTTACATCGTTTACAACACAACCATCATCACCCAAACAAAATACCTTACGCACTATAGTTATTGATGCAGGCCATGGCGGTAAAGATTTTGGTGCCGCAGGTAAATATTCTTATGAAAAAAACGTAGCACTTGCCATTGCACTAAAGTTGCAAACCACGTTGCAGCAGGCAATGCCTGATGTAAAAATTGTGATGACGCGTACTACTGATGTGTTTGACCCGCCGCCTGTTAAAGCCAATAAAGCGAATGCGGCAAAAGGTGATCTCTTTCTTTGTATTCATTGCAATTCAGTACCAAGAGTAAGGCATAGCGAAGTAACCGGTTACAGATCGGAAACTTATTATTCAGGCAAAGGCAGAAAGAAAAAAAAGCATACCAGGCAAGTGCCTGTTTATCGTACATGGTACACACAAAACCCTGTAACAGGTACAGAAACGTATATATGGTCTGCACATAAAAGTGAAGATAAAGAAGTAGCTATGCGTGAAAATGAATCTTTATATATTGATAGTTCTATGCTGCAGCAGGTGGGTGATTTCGATCCGGAATCTCCTGAAAAAAGAATATTATATTCTTTAAAAACGCAGCAATATTTTAACCGCAGTGCAAACCTTGCATTAGATGTGGAAGATGAACTTGAAAAAGTTGGCCGTGTTGTAAATGGGGCAAGGCAAAGGCAGGTTGGTATTTGGGTGTTACAGGCAACTGCAATGCCAAGCATTTTGGTTGAAACAGGTTACATATCCACACCTTCAGATGAAGATTATTTAAACAGCGTTGATGGCCAGCAGGAGATTTGCAACTGCATTACAAAAGCTGTTCAAAAATATAAAACTTCACTTGAAACAAATTCCTTCCGGCCGATAACTGACAGCAGCCAGTAATTACGAATACTGCTTTATAATCTTTTAGATTTGCTTTTCGTGTATTAACTTGGCACGTTTCTGTTCAATTAAATATGTAACCAAGTTACAAAACCTTGCGATGAAGATTTCAAACGAAACTAAAATTGGTGCGCTTACTATTATAGCCGTTGTTTTTTTGATACTTGGCTTTAATTTTTTAAAAGGTAAAAGTGTTTTAAAAACCGGGTTTTTTTTATATGCGAAGTATTCAGATCTTAAGAAGCTCGCTGCTTCAAACCCGGTATTTGCAAACGGCTTGCAGATAGGTACCGTTTATACAACAAGTGCCCAAGACCCATCTTTAAAAGTGCTTGTTGTAGAAATTAAACTTAGCCAGGATTTTAATATCCCCATAAACTCGCTTGCCACAATTGAAACAAATCCTTTAGGCTCACCTGCGTTGGATATTCAGTTAGGAAACAGTACACAATATGCGAAAACCGGTGATACTTTGCGCAGCGTAGAAAATGCGGGTTTGATTGGTTCTATCTCAAATAAGATCGGGCCGCTTTCAGATCAGATAACATCAACACTTGTTACATTGGATTCTCTGATGAGAAGTTTTAATACATTGCTTGATACCAACACAAAAGGTAATATTCGTGGTGTTGTTGCCAACCTTGATAAGATTACTTCAAGTGCTGCACGCTCTACTGTTTCCTTAGAAAAATTATTGGATTTACAAACCGGTGCATTGTCAAAAACATTAAGTAATGCAAGCGATATAACAGGAAACCTTGCAAAGAACAATGAAAAAATTGACAGCATTTTATACTATTTTCAAACAACAACGCGAAACCTTTCTCAGGCAGATATAAACGGTTTAATGAAGAAGTTTAATACCAGTGCAGATTCATTGTCCAGCATTATTAATCGCCTTAATTCTACTAATGGTTCTGTAGGTGCGCTTATTAACGATAAATCATTATATAATAATCTTAACAACATATCGCGTAGCCTTAATATTTTGATTGATGACCTTCGTGCTCATCCAAAACGGTACGTAAGCATTTCTGTTTTCGGTGGTAAAGAGAAAGGCAATTATCTTACAGCACCGTTGCCGGTTGATTCAGCAACAAAAAAATAATGAAGGTTACACGATTCATATTTTCTTTTCTTACAATCTGTTTTTTACTTTTTATTTTTTCAGTTAATGCGCAGCAACCCCGTGCTGATACCGCAGGTAAAAAAAAGATCATTATTATTAATGCAGAGCGGCTTAATTATGATAAAAAGGATTCAGTAGAATTTCAATCTGCAGCAGGAAAAGTTATACTTAAGCAGGAGACAACTTTATTGTATTGCGATAGTGTGGT
>CAZZXW010000026.1:0-6325 GCA_964658095.1 uncultured Parafilimonas sp.
AATGCTGTTGTGCCAGTATTTCTGTAGGCGCCATAAGGCAGCTTTGATAACCATTATCTGCCGCCAACAGCATTACCATTAAAGCAACAATTGTTTTGCCGCTGCCAACATCGCCCTGTAGTAAGCGGTTCATCTGGTGGCCTGTTGCAGTATCGGTTCTAATTTCTTTTATTACCTGTTTTTGTGCGTTAGTTAATTTAAAAGGAAGAAAATTTTTATAGAATGAATTGAAATGATCGCCCACTTTTTCAAACAAAACTCCTTTGCTGCGGCGATGCCTTTGCCCACGAATAAGTTGCATCCGTAATTGTGCAAGAAATAATTCTTCAAACTTAAGGCGATGTAAGGCAACTTCATATTCCTTTAATGATTGTGGAAAATGAATAGCAGCAATTGCATTAAAACGATTTAATAATTTTAAATTATTTGTAACGGTTAACGGAAGATTTTCCGGTAGATCTTTTTCTGTAACCTGTGACAATAAAGCGCCTGTGAGTTTTGCAATTTGTTTTGTGCTTAAGCCTTTTGCTTTTAATTTTTCGGTAGTTGAATAAACAGGTTCTAAAAATTTTACGGCTGCAGGTTCCGGGTTAAACATTTCTATTTCAGGATGTGTAATCTGAAGCTTGTTATTAAACATTCCAACCTTGCCAAACACAATATATTTATTGCCTTCATGAATAATTTTTTGCATCCATTGAATTCCCTGGAACCAGATCAGTTCTAATTCGCCAGTATCATCTTTAATCCACGCAACTAAACGTTTTGAACTGCGTTCTCCAATAATTTGCATGCCGGTTATAGTGCCAATAACCTGTACATAATTTGCTTCATAAGTAATGCCTGCAATTTTATCAATTTTAGTACGGTCAATATGCCTGAAAGGAAAATGCAGCAATAGATCATTAAATGTAAAAATGCCTAATTCTTTTTTTAAAAGATCAGCCTTTAACGGTCCAACACCTTTTAAATACTCAATAGGAGAAGATAGTATGGATGAAGTTGTTGTTATGAAATTTTTTTAAGTGCAAATATCAATACTAATAAAAATGATAAAGCAAATAGTTGTAATCAATATTAAAACACTTAATTAATAACAACGTAGTTTGCTACATAACTTAATTTTATTGCATGTTGCTACAGCAATTTCAACGGCATTTTAAAGAAAATTTTAATCAATTATTGGTTGCACATAGTCAATTTTTATTGGCTGTGAGTGGCGGCATTGACAGCGTTGTATTAACTGATCTTTTTTATAAGTCCGGATTTGAATTTGCCATCGCACATTGCAATTTTCAATTACGCGGCGCAGAGAGTGAAAGAGATGAAACATTCGTACGTTCTCTTGCATCCAATTATAATAAAAAAATTTTTGTGCAGCAATTTGATACAAAAAAATATGCTGAAGCAAATAAAATTTCTATACAGGAAGCAGCAAGAGAATTAAGATATAAATGGTTTGATGAAATAATTAACAGCCAACAATCAACCATTAATAATAAACAATTTATAGTTACTGCACATAATTCTGATGACAATGCTGAAACTTTATTATTGTTCTTTTTTCGTGGTACAGGTTTGCCTGGTTTAATAGGAATAAAGTTAATAGATAAAGAAAGGCAAATTATCCGTCCATTGTTATTTGCAAGCAGAGAAGCAGTTGTAAAATACGCAACCGAAAATAATTTAAGCTGGGTAGAAGATTCTTCTAATGCTTCGAATAAATACACAAGAAATTTTTTCAGAAATAATTTACTGCCAGAAATTTCAAAGCACTTTCCCGGCGTAAAAGATAATCTCAACCAGAATATAAAACGCTTCAGCGAAGCAAACCAACTTTATGTGCAGGCAATATCATTATACAAAAAAAAGCTGCTTGAATTTAAAGGAAGTGAAGTGCATATTCCAGTTTTAAAATTGAAACATGTGCAACCGCTTGATACAATTTTATGGGAAATAATTAAAGAATATAATTTCCATTCTAATCAAATTGAAGCAATAAAAAAATTATTTGATAGCGATAACAGCAGCTATGTTTCATCTTCATCACACAGGATAATTAAAAACAGGAACTGGTTAATAATAACGTTAAATAAAACAGAAGAAACAGGCTTTATTTTGATTGAAAAATTGGATAAGGAAATAAAATTTAAAAGCGGCTTTTTACAATTTCAAGAGCTGCAAACCGGAAATCACGAACTGCATTTTGCAAGCAATATTGCGCTGTTAGATGCAAAGCAGGTTACGTTTCCTTTATTGCTTCGCAAATGGAAACAAGGCGATTATTTTTATCCGCTGGGAATACGCAAAAAGAAAAAGCTTAGCCGCTTTTTTATTGATCAAAAGTTATCTGCAACAGAAAAAGAAAACATATGGCTGCTGGAAAGCAATAAAAAAATTATCTGGATCATTAATCACCGCATTGATGATCGTTATAAAATATTAGCCAGTTCAACAACAATGTTTAAAATTATATTTCATGCTCATTGATTATTCACATCTGCATAAAGCATACTATCGCTCCACGCAAGTCCGTTATATTTGTCGGGAGAGAATGATATGGCAAACCGTTTAAAAAAGAAAGTTGCAAAGCCGCCAAGTGCACAAAAACTGAATCCTGATAAAGAGGCTGATGTAACTGTTGAAGAAGTTATAAAAGATGAACGCACAACAAAAATTGCAGGTGCAGTAAGCCTGTTGTTTGCAATCTTTCTTTTGATTGCTTTTGTATCTTATTTCTTTACGTGGAAAACAGACCAGGATAAAGTTTTTCAATTCGGAATAAAAATTTTTGCAGCCAGTGATGTGCGTGTTGAAAATCTTTTGGGTGTGCTTGGCGCATATATTTCTTATCTTTTTATTACAGATGGCTTTGGTGTTGCCTCGTTTTTATTTTGTACTTTCTTCTTTGTACTTGGTGCAAATCTTTTGTTTGGTAGAACGATTTTTAACCTGCCCCGCAATGTTCGTTATCTTATTGCAGGCTTGATTGTATTAAGTGTTGCGTTTGCTTTTTTCTTTCGTAACAGCCAGTTTTCTTATGGCGGCGCTGCCGGTGAATTGATGGAAAGCTGGCTTGTAAAATGGATTGGCAACATAGGTACCGGCGCATTACTCACGCTTACTGTTATCATTTACATCATTTGGCGTTTTGATCCTGAATTTAAGCTGCCACAGTTTAAAAAAAGAGAACCAAATGTTTCAGCAAGCCAGCCTTCAACTTCGGAGTTATTTAATAAAGAATATGATGCGAAATATTATAACCACGATGATGTAAACGAAAATTCAGGCGGCAGGTTATTTATTAAAGATGATCCGTTAACCAATAATAACAAGCTAAAAAATGACGATGGAAATATAGTTGTAATAATGCCTGAACAAAAAAATGTAAATGATACAGATGAATTTGATCTAACAGAAAAAGAGCCGGCTTATCAACCAATGATTGATGAACTGGTAACGCATAAGCAGGAAATTGAACAGTTAAATTTTGATAATACAAATCCAACTATCAAAACAAATAAAACAACTAAAGATGATGCTGATATGCAACTTGAAATAAAAGATGTGGTTGAAGATGAAGAAGAATCAGCAATTAATAAACAACAATTAATTAAAGAAGAAATTATAAATAAGAAAGCGCCTATTGTAAATTATGAACCAACTCTCGATCTAAGCAATTATAAGTATCCATCACTTGATCTGTTAGAAACACATGGCAGTGAAAAAATTGTGCATGACGCAACAGAACTTGAAGCGAACAAGAACCAGATCATCGCAACTTTAAAAAATTATGATATACTTATTCAACGCATTAGCGCAACGGTTGGGCCTACGGTTACGCTTTATGAAATTGTGCCGGCGCCCGGTGTGCGTATAAGCCGTATTAAAAACCTGGAAGATGATATTGCATTAAGTTTGGCAGCGCTTGGCATTCGTATCATTGCTCCAATCCCTGGCAAGGGAACTGTTGGTATTGAAGTGCCGAATGTGCGCAAGACAGTTGTTAGTATGAAGACTTTGCTGGCTTCAGATAAATTTCAAAATAATAATTTCTCACTGCCTATTGCGCTTGGTAAAAAAATTGACAATGATAATTTTATTGTTGACCTGGCAACCATGCCGCACTTACTTATGGCCGGTGCAACTGGGCAGGGAAAATCTGTTGGTATTAATACATTGCTTGTTTCGTTGTTATATAAAAAACATCCTTCACAATTAAAGCTGGTTTTGGTTGATCCAAAGAAAGTGGAGTTGAGTTTATACCGCGTTATTGAAAGGCATTTTTTAGCAAAGCTGCCCGGTGAAGAAGAGCCCATAATCACCGATACAAAAAAAGTAGTACATACTTTAAATGCGCTGGCAACATTGATGGACATTCGTTATGATCTTTTAAAAGAAGCAAGTTGCCGCAACATTAAAGAGTATAATGAAAAATTTGTAAGCCGTAAATTAAACCCTCAAAAAGGCCATGAATTTTTACCGTTTATTGTTTTGGTGATTGATGAATTTGCTGATCTGATTATGACTGCAGGCAAAGAAATTGAAATGCCAATTGCAAGACTTGCACAATTAGCAAGAGCTGTTGGCATTCATTTGATCATTGCAACGCAAAGACCTTCGGTAAATATTATTACAGGAACGATTAAAGCAAACTTTCCTGCTCGTGTTGCATTTAAAGTATCTTCAAAAATTGACAGCAGAACCATTTTGGATACTGGCGGTGCAGAACAACTGATCGGTAAAGGAGATATGCTGATAAGTTACAACGGTGAAGTAACGCGTTTGCAATGCGCTTTTGTTGATACGCCCGAAGTAGAACAGGTTTGTGAATTTATAAGTGCGCAACAAGGTTATCCGCAGGCATTTCAATTGCCGGAATATGTGGATGAAAAAGAGATGGAAGGCAAAGAGTTTGATCTTACTGACCGTGATTCTTTATTTGAAGATGCTGCAAGATTGATTGTTCAAAATCAGATGGGTTCAACATCTTTAATTCAGCGCAGAATGAAGCTTGGTTACAATCGTGCAGGAAGATTGATGGATCAATTAGAACAAGCAGGAATTGTAGGCCCTAACCTTGGCAGCAAAGCAAGAGATGTGATTGTAAAAACAGAAAGTGAACTGCAGGAAATTCTTGATTTAATACGCTAAGCGATTTAATCACGTTGCAGATAAATAAAGAAAGCGCATATAAATTTAAGCTTTAAACCAAACTATGAAAAAAATTGTATTGCTTGTAATTACTTGTCATTTTATATCAACTTCATTTGCATTTTATCCGATTCATACACCGGTAATAAATAAAGATCAACAGGCTTTGATGTATTGTTTATTAAATCATGCACCCGTAAAACATTACAAAGAGTTATTAGGCAGAAAGCTTAGCTTAAATGAAAAGATCAATTATTTTCTTTTAAAAAATAACTTAAAAAAACTGGAAGAAAATGATAGTAGTAAATTTAATTTAGGAGGCTTTTTGCTTGGTTTTGTCTTGGGCCCTGTTGGTGTTGGCATTGCCTATCTTACTTCAAAAAATAAACGCTTTAAAAAATGGGCTGTAATTGGATTTACTTCGCTTGTTGGATTAGCAATCTTAAGCGCACTTCTCTTTGTAACAATTGCAGGCAGGTTCTAAAAATAATAAGCAAAGCACATTGCGTACTTTGCTTATTAATGTAATACTTAAAATTTACTATTCCTCTTCTTCTTCTGATGCTTCATAATTAACATCTGACTCTGCTATTTCTGTAAGCAACTGATCTGTTTCTTTTTCTTCTTCTAAAGTTTGCTTTAGGAGATCAGCAACATCTTCAAGGCCTAATGTAGTTGCAAGTTGCGCAAGGCCACCATAAGTTGAAATTTCATAATGCTCAACTTTTTGCGCAGCCAATATTAAACCTACATCTCTTGTAGCGGTGCCTTTTTCAGTTTCGCTTATTATGCCCTGGCCTTCTTCAATAATGCCGGCCATTGCCTCACATTTTTTTGCCTGTGCTTTTTTACCAAGTAATTCAAACACCTGATCTAAGCGTTCAACGTGTGTTTGCGATTGCTGCGTGTGTGTTGCAAACGCTTCCTGTAACTTTTCAGAAGTAGCTGCTTTTTGCATTTTAGGAAGTGTTTTTACAATGTTTTTTTCTGCCCAGTAGATGTCTTTTATTTCATCTTCAAAAAAAGATTTAAGCATAGAATCGCCGGAAGCTATACCTGCTTCATAGTTTGAATTTGTTTTTTGTTTTGTGGATGATTTAGCCATAATATAAGTGTTTTGTAGTATAGTTATAATTTCTTTCTCAGTAGAAGACAAAGCAAAAAGGTCTTA
>CAZZXW010000026.1:6335-16176 GCA_964658095.1 uncultured Parafilimonas sp.
GCCAACATTCATTTTATATTTTTCAATCTGTAAAAAATTTAAGCTTTTACATTTTTTTCAATCTTAAAAACATGATTTAATAATAAGAAATATAGCGCTTGTTTTCTAACAGTAATTATTAATGAGGTTATTTTGCGCTAATAAATAAACATGAAACTTTCACCAGAAGAAAATAGCAGCAATATTCTTTTACGCATACACCCTTTAACAAGAATTGTTATCAGCATTACCTGTTGTATAATTTCTTATTTTTTTATACCAAAAAATTCACCGGTTCTTATAAAAGCTACCAGTTTATGGGTTGTGTTTTCAGCTACTTATTTAATCATGTGCTGGATAATATTATTTAAAAAACCGGCTACTGAAATAAGAAGAACAGCACCTAAAGATGACGGTAGTAAAGTGTTTGTTTTTTTTGGAATACTGTTATCTTCTTTCTCCAGCATGTTTGCAATTTTACTGTTGATTATATCGAAAGATTCTCAAACTTCTAATAATGGTTTCTTTTTGCCTGTAAGTATTTCCGGTATGTTGCTTTCCTGGGCAATGGTGCATACATTATTTGCTTTTCATTATGCGCATGAATATTATGATGATGATAAAAATGATTCATCCAAATGTGCCGGCGGCCTTGATTTTCCGGGCAATGAAACAAAACCTGACTACATAGACTTTGCTTATTTTTCTTTTGTAATTGGCTGTACTTTCCAGGTTTCTGATGTAGAGATTTCATCAAGAAAAATAAGAAGGCTTGCATTTTTGCACCAGATCATTTCCTTCCTGCTAAATACGTTTGTGGTAGCACTTACTATTAATTTAATTGCAGGTTTAAGCAAGTAATGTTTATCAAATCATCATAGCCATTAGCGGATCGCTGTTGCTTTCTCTTCCTGTTTCAACATTGGCCGGGCATATCTTTTTCAAAAATATATAAAGTGGTTCTTAGCTTATTTGTCATTATATAAACGCTGCCGCCTTTTGTCATTAAATTTAAGTTGCTCTTCATTTCGACGATAGGAGAAAATCTCTCAAGCATATAGCCAATTAAATTTAAAAGATGTCTCATTATCTAACCTAACCGTACAAAGTGATCAGTTATACATGCCTTAATCATTTTCAAGTATTGATTTAGCAATGGTTTCAAGCAGTTGAATATTATCATGCACAAAAGTTAAACCTGCCTGGTAAAGATTGTTGATATTGGCAGGCGTGGCCTCATCCATTTCAGAACAAGCTTCTTTTAAACCAGGCTCAAGCCGGTAATAATTTTTTTGATCTTCTGCTTCCAGCGTAAGGTACATTTCTGTTAACTGGTAAGCCACCGTTTCAGAATTGCCAGACATTAATATATCAATCACCGGTTCAAGCCATTTTATTTCACCGGCATGTTTAAAATCATCATACCGGTATCTTTTTTTAACTGAACCGGTGCCCAGTGAAACAATGATCATATCCGCCGCTGTTGGTTTATCTTTCTTTTCAGGGTTATTGAGCACCTTTGAAAAATCTGTTTTTCTTGCTTCTGCATATGCACACAATGCGGGATTGTTTGCAAACATGCCACCATCAACCAGCGTAAATGTTTGTCCGTTTATTGACTCAATATAAGCAGGTGAAAAATAAGTAGGCGCTGCAGAAGTAGCTCTGGCAACATCTCTTAAAAAAAAATTATACATCGTGTCCGTTGCTGCATCAACGCTGGTAAAAAATACTGCTTTACGGTCTGAAATTTCATAGGATGTTATAAGGCTTGGCTTGATGCATTTATCAAGCGTTTCATCACCAAAATAAGTAGTAAGCAAATTATACAATGCATCCTGCGAATATTTTTGATGCAATACACCACCAATGCTAGTAAGTTTTTGAGCAGTGGTTCTATCAAATATGGTATGGCCATTATTAATATAGAGATCAACTGCATCCTGCGCAGAATATTTTGCTTTGCCGTTAGCATCGGGCATAAGATAAATGCATGATAAAATACCGCCTGTACTGGTGCCTGCAATCATATCGAAATAATCACCAATCTTGCGGTTGCTTTTATCAAGCCTCTGTAATATTTTTTCAAGCTGCGCAAGTATAGTTCCCGGTATAATACCCCGTATGCCACCACCATCAACAGATAAGATTTTTATTTTTTTCATAACGCTTATTTTAAAGTTTAAACTTAGGTAAGTTAGTTTGTTTAAGAAAATTTATATGTATAGTAGTAATGTTGTAATAACTTAAAAAGCTGAAGTTTTTTTTACATATCGTAATAAATTGTGTTTGAATTTGTATGTTCATTTTATTTTATATTATCAATTTATTAAGTAGCGCAACTATACTATTTGTATATGTTCAACTATTACATTTGCGCCAAAAAGCAAGCCCATGCAATCGAAAAATTTACTCAAAATTTTTTTATTAATTCTTTTGCCTTTTTTAGCAAAAGCGCAGGAAACAACTTCAGAAATTACCGGAACCATTACAGAAGGTAAAACACCATTAGGAGGTGCAACCATAACTGTATTAAATGTGCCAACAGGGACAACTTATAAAACCACAACCCGCAGTGACGGGCGCTATAATGTTCCGGGTTTGCGTGTAGGTGGCCCCTATACTGTTACAGTTGATTATGTTGGTTACCAGGAAGGAAAACAGGATAGTATAAATCTTGTGTTGGGTGAAGAATACAATGCAAGTTTTACATTAACAGCGCAAAGCCAAAGTCTGCAGGATGTAACGGTAACAACAATAAATCAAAACAGGGTATTTAATAATGCGCATACAGGAAGCCAGGAAATTATAACAAGATCCCAGTTAGAACAGTTGCCAACCGTCAACCGTTCAATTTCAGATTTTACAAGGCTTGAACCAACAGCCAATTCAACAAGTTTTGGAACAAGCTTTGGCGGAAGAAGTGCCCAGTTAAATAATATAACTGTTGACGGTGCAAACTTTAATAATGGTTTTGGTTTATCAAGTACGCTGGGTGGCCAGGCAGGTGCACAGCCAATAAGTCTTGAAGCAATTGACCAGATACAGGTAAACGTTTCACCATATGATGTAAGACAGGGCGGTTTTACGGGAGCAGGTATTAATGCAATAACCAAAAGCGGAACCAATCAATTTAGAGGAGATGTATATACCTACATAAAAGCACCTGGGTTACAGGGTTATGATGTTGGTGATATAAAAGTTCCGAGAACTGATTTTAATTTTCATACATACGGCGCTTCATTAGGTGGCCCGATCATAAAAAATAAATTATTCTTCTTTGCCAATTATGAAGAAGTTAAGCAAACTGCACCGGCTTATAGTGTTGTTGCAAGTTCAGGATCAAACCAACCAAACCCGGGCATAGTTTCACAAGCCAGCCAGGCTACTTTAGATAGCTTAACTACTTTCTTAAAGAATAAATTTAATTATAATCCGGGCGCATATCAGAATTATTCATTTGCTTCACAAAGCAAAAAAATTACTGCACGCATAGATTGGAACATTGATAATAAAAGCACGCTGACTTTAAAATATAACAGGCTGCGTTCATATTCAGAACAACCGCAAAGCACAAGCCGTGCAGGTTTGGGTTTTGTTAAAGGCCCGGCTTCTCAAAACTATACTTACGGCCTTCCTTTTGAAAGCAGCAAGTATATCATTAATAATAACTTTGATATTTTTCTTGCTGAATTAAATACAAGATTCAGTAAAAGTTTGTCAAACAAATTCCAGGTGGGTTATACAAGAGAAAGAGATCCACGTGCACCAGGTGTTCCAGGGCAAACCATGCCGTTGGTTGATATCTTAAATGGAGATGGTGATACTTATGGCACAAACATTCTTACATCATTTGGTTATGAAACGTACACATATAACAATCTTATTAATACAGATGTTTACCAATTGTCTGATATAGCGACATTGTATAAAGGTGCGCATGAAATAACTATTGGCACACAGGATTATTCAAGAAAGTATGCTGATGCTTTCGTTCCTGATTTTGCAGGTGGCTACCAGTTTCCTTCTTTACAGGCTTTTTATAATGCAGCCAATGGTGTTGGTACTCCACAGAATAAATACTATCAGCAATGGTCTAATATACCGGGCGGTGCGTTTCCTTTTTATTATGCCGGTTCAACAGAGCTTGGTTTTTTTGCACAGGATAAATGGCGCGCCACAAGAAACTTTACACTTACTTATGGTTTGCGGTTTGATATGACCATTTATAAATCATTGTTTCTTGATAATCCTTTCTTTGATGCTTTGCAGTTTAAAGATGGTAAGTCTTACAATATTGGAAAGGCGCCAGGTAATGCTGTAATACTTTCTCCAAGAATTGGTTTTAACTGGGATGTATTTGGTGACAGAACCTTGCAGGTAAGAGGTGGCTTTGGTATCTTTTCCGGCCCTCCGCCATTTGTATGGTTAGCAAACCAGGGTGGCAACAATGGTGTACTGATAGCAGGCGCAAATTTCACGAATGTGCCTTTTACAACGGATGCAATTAAGAATCCACCGGCAGGTGTTAATACCACAGCTCCAAAAGAAGTAGTAAGTGCAGCAAACTATGGTGCTGCCGTAACTGATAATAATTTTAAATATCCAACCGTAATAAAAACAAGTATAGCCGCAGATAAAAGGGTTGGCGATGGCTGGATATTTACGATTGAAGGTTCTTATTCAAAAGATGTAAATGCAGTTTACTTTTCAAATTTAAATTTGAATGAAGAAAATGCTTTTGCTTTAGCCGGTGCTGATAACAGGCTAAGATATTCTACTGCTTATTTCGGATCTGATAACAGTGCTAAATATTATCATGGCAGTAGTGATACGACACCTAATCTTAGCTCTGCCATCTTAATGAAGAATGCATCAAAAGGTTATGCTTATACAGCAACTTTCCAGATTCAAAAAACATTCAGGCATTTGTACATAAAGGCTGCTTATACTTATAGCCAGGCAAAGAATATTGCAACTGGTGGCAGTACGGCTTCATCATTATGGAGTGGCAGGCCTGTTGGCAATGCTGATCCTAATGGTGCTAATCTTGCTTATGCTGATTATTATCAGCCACACCGTGTTGTGTTTGGTGCTTCTTATAAGTTTGATTATGCAAAACATTTCTCAACATCTTTTGGTGCATTCTTTTCTGCTGCACCTTCCGGCGTTGGTTCTTACACCTATGGTGGTGATTTGAATGGTGATGCTAACAGTGGTAATGACCTTATCTACATTCCAAAAAGTGAAAGCGAAATCAATTTGATTGATGCGGGTTCTTATGATAAAACAGCACACACAGGTGTAACTACAGGTACAACAGCTGACCCAAGAACAGCAGCGCAGATCTGGCAACAACTGAATGCGTTCATAAGCCAGGATAAATATATGTCGAAACACAGAGGCGATTATGTAAAAGCCAATGCTGTAGTATTTCCCTGGTATAAAGATCTTGACTTGAATGTTACGCAGGATTTTTATATTAACACAAGAAGTAAAAATGAAACAGACAGGCATACGCTGCGCATTTCGCTTGACTTGATAAATGCTGGTAATCTTTTAAATAAAAAATGGGGATTATTGCAACAACAAACAACAAGCACTCCACTAACATTTGAAGGTTTGGCTGCAGATGGAAAGACACCATTATTCTCTTTCCCTTTTGCAGTTGCAGCAACGCAAACTCCGCTAACCAACAGTTTCTCTAATAGCACATCTATTTTATCACGTTGGCAAATGCAGATTGGTATAAAATATATATTTAATTAGGTTGATAATACAAATTAAAGCGCTCTTATTAGAGCGCTTTTTTTATTTAATCTAAATAGAATAATGTTAATCGGCTAATCCATTTTTAACAGCAAACATAACAAGACCAGCAGTATTACGAACTCCGACTTTCTCGATTAATCGTGTACGTATGCCTTCAACAGAGCGTGGGCTTAAAAAAATTTCTTTGCCAATTTCTGCAGCGGTCTTTTCTTCACAGATCATTTTTAAAACTTCCTGTTCCCGTTCTGTAAGTTCAATGTTGTGATTAAAAGATGGCTTCAAATTATTCTTCATTACCAGCTTTTTAAGCAGCGCTTTATTTACAAGATCATTAAAATAATAACCATTTTCACAAACAGAATATACAGCTTTAATAATTTCTTTTGGCTCCGCATTTTTAAGCAAATAACCATGTGCACCGTTTTCCATTAAATGAATAATGAACTTGTCATTATCATACATTGTAATCACCAGGATTTTTACCTGTTCATATTTTTTACGTATTTGTTTGGTTGCTTCCATGCCATCCAGCAACGGCATGTTCAGGTCCATAATTATAATATCAGGCTGCTGCGTTTTTAAAGTTTCCATCAGTTCTTCGCCATTCTCTGCTTCAAAGGCAATTACAAGGTTTTTATCTGCACTAAAACAAAGCTTTAAACCTTCACGGAAAATTTTATAATCATCTGCAATTGCAATTTTTATAGGGCTCATAGCAGCACATTTACAGGTATGTTTAGTGTGATGATGTTTTCATTTTCACTTCTTTCAAAGTTAATTTTTCCTTTAAGTAAAATAATGCGGTTCTGAATATTTTTTAAACCAAGCCCTTTCTTTTCATAACGCAGTTGCTCAAACTCTTCCTGCGTTAAACCTTTACCATTATGTTGAATAGTGAAAGATAAAATGTTGTCTTCTATATGAGATGTTATTTTTAAATATTTTGCGCGGCTGTGCTTTATAATATTACCGCAAAGCTCCTGTATCATGCGGTAAATACTGATATCATTTTCCGGATTTTTTGAATCATAATTTTCGTCAAGTTCTGTTATAACTTCCAGCTTGCCAGGCTGACTTAATTTTTGGGTAAAGCTATATATGGCCTGGTTTAACCCAAGTTCTTTTAATATGCCTGAATGCAGGTTATGCGATATAGAACGCACTTTATGTATAGATTCATCCAGCAGTTCAAGCGATTTTTTATATATCTCTGCATCTTCATGACCATACTTATCATGCAGGTTGCTTAAGTATAATTTTGTTGCAGAAAGCAATGCACCTACTTCATCATGCAACTCTTCTGATATCCTGTGACGTTCTGTTTCTTCTCTTCTTACGGCCGCTTTTATTAATTCATTTTGCTGTTCTTCTTTTAAATTAAGTAAATTTTGCTGGTATTGAAATTTTTTGCGCTGAGATGAATTGAACGCAAGTAAAAATGCAGTAATTAAAAGCAGCATAACAATACTACCTACAGATACAAGAACACTATAAGTGACTACATCACCAAAGACTATTTGTATGTGTATTAACATTCTTAGTATTTATTGCAAAAAGTTTCTTGTTACTACCATAAAACGCTTTGGCAAGATATAAGCAAAAAATTATAAAATATACGTTTGCTAATTTCCAAATGGCAACTGCTAACTGAGAGTTTTCCAGCGTTAAAGCTTTATGAAATAAGAAGATAAAAAAATTTGCAGCTTCATAAATAGCAATTCCTGTTACAACAAACAATGATGCATCAAACTCCGTTCTTAATTGATCGTTTTTTATCAGGTAAAGGAAATAAGCGATTGAATAGGTTAAGAGCACTATGCTTTCAAGCGAAAATGTAAAACTGCTAAATTCGTTAAATGACTCAAAAAAGAAGTTTATGATAATTATCAAAAACAAAATGAGTGCTATAAAAAGATTATTTAATTTAAAAAGTTTAAAATTTAACCGCTGAAAAAACCACAAAAAAAATAAAAGCCTTACTATAGAAATTATATTATATAGAAAATTGTTACTCCACAGAAACTCGGGCATCACTTTTTTAAACTCAACAGAAGAATAATGTTTGTATTTCCAAATAACATCAGCAGCGATACTTAAACATAAAGAAATGCATACATAAAATAAAACTGGTTTAAGATACTGTTGCGCTGGTTTTTTAATAATGAATATAATTAATGGTACCAGCAAAGCCCATACTTCAGACCAGTCAAAAATTTCTTTAAAATAATTCATTATTTTCTTGTTGCTGGTGGAGAAGGGTCTGCTTTAGGATCAATTGTATATAATGTATCTTTTGAAAAAGTACTTGAAGACAAATGTATTTGATAAGCAACTTGTTGTGTGTAAGTTGCATCTAACGTTGGAATAAACACCAAATATTTTGCAGTGCTATCATTACTTAATTGTGTATCAAGACTATTAACTTCTGCTTCGCTTAACCTTAAATTTCCCAGGTAAATTTTTTGATTTGTAAGTTTGATTTGTTTTTCTAATGATGGGTTAAGCGTTAATAAGTGGGTGGAATCATAATCATCCGAACTATCGTTAGGAGTTGGCGCCCATCCTGTCAAAGTAATTCTTCCACTAAAATAAGTAAAACGAAACATTATCTTGGTATCATGCTGTAAGTGCCAGTAATGAAAAGTATCTTTTGCAATCCATAACACAGGCAACAAAGCTTTACTTCCGTTAGTATGTGTTACAACTTTTGAGTTGCAGCTTATATAACATGCAGCAGATAAAACAAACAAACAAATAAAGCAGTTCTTTAGAATGGTATAGATTTTCATATAGTTAATTTTAAGTATTCGTAAGTCTTACTTATATGTAGCAGGAGGTGACGGGTCAGTTATACCTATTAAAGTTGCCTTGGGCGAAACAGTTTTATCAGCCGGAGAAAAAGGCTTATGTGGATCTTCAGTTTGAAGATAGACTTCATATATCAAATGATTATCTGAATCTAAGACGGGCTTTAATAAAATAAAATTATTAGTTTTTAACCCTTTATTAATTCTGTTTAAAATCCATCCTGAAATCTTTATGTTGCCTAAAAAAAAGAATTTCTCTTTTGATAAGTCTAAATTATCAATGCTTTGTTTTTGTAAAATTTCGAAATCCGAAGTTGAATCTGGATTATTAATTGAAGGATCATTATCAAAATAATCGTTTGCGTCAGATGGCCATCCTGCAATAGTTAAATTTTTTCTTGTTGCATCATCGGCATAATAAAACCTAAAAATAATTTTTTTGCCTTTATTACCATTATACCACTTCGCAAATTTAGCAGAGTCCCATAAAAGAACATAAGCGATTGGGTTTATTAAATCTTGTATAATAGTGCATTGAAATTTACCATAGTGTATTTTCTTATTTATAAAATTGCAATCAAGAGCTTTAGCTTTTTCATTTGAAATTATTATTAAAAATAACATCAACACAAAAAACTTAGAGCAGCTTAAAAAATTTAAACCAAGACAAAAATTTTTTGATCTTTTAGTTCTCATAACGCAGGTTTTAAAGTGAATGGTGAGTGGAATTACAAGCCTAATATAATTTCTTCATTTCGCATTGCCAAAATTTTATAAGTATTTCTACGCAGTAATCGTAAAAACGTAGTTCTACGTAACACTAAACAGGCTTTAACAGCACTCTTACGCATTCTCATTTTTACGTATTTCCTGCCTTGACTTAGGGGTATGTGCAGCGGCAATTTTGAGTCATCATTTAAAACAAAAAACAATGAAAACTCAAATCATCCACCGCATTATTTTAATAGCCATTTTAATAAGTATCAGCTATTCAAACAAAGGCGATAACACGCAGGCAACAATGCCGGCATCATCTATAACAATTTTAAATTCATGTGCACCCTGCATTAAAAAAACGTTTCAAATAATTGCTGCTCCGTCAGAAAAAGGCCCGTCTTTTTGTTGCATATTTTGTACGCATGAAAATGAATCTCCCGCAATCCCAGAACCAAGCGGAGAACATGAATTTCATGTGTTTCATGTAAAAGATAAAACATCCAGGCATGCAGGTTTCTGGAACGCAATAGCCAATAAAATTGTTGAAGCCGTTTATTATATAGTAG
>CAZZXW010000027.1:0-13322 GCA_964658095.1 uncultured Parafilimonas sp.
CTTAAAGCAATCGCATCATCTAAATTTTTATAAGGCATGATAGTGCTGACAGGCCCGAACGCTTCCACTTCATGCACGGCAGTTGAGGCGAATGGTTTTTCATTCAATAATAATAATGGTGATAAGAACGCGCCTTTGCTGGCATCTGCATCCATCACTTCAACACTATCTAACGAGCCATAAATTATTTGGGATGATGCCAATAACTTTTGAACCTGTTGCCTTACTTCATTGCGTTGTGATTGCCCTGCCAGCGAACCCATTCTTACCTTATCATTTAAAGGATTACCAATAACTGTTTGTGATAAAGATTGCTTCAGGCTTTTCCAAACGTCTTCCATTTTATTTTCAGGTACAAAAATTCTGCGGATAGCCGTACATTTTTGCCCTGCCTTTGATGTCATTTCTTTTCTTATCTCTTTAATAAAAATATCCCACTCTGCATGTTGCGGTGTTATATCATCACCTAAAACAATACAATTTAAACTATCAGATTCCATATTGAAAGGAACAGATTCATCTAAAATCCTGTCATGTTTTTTTAACTTTAATGCAGTAGATTTTGAACCTGTAAAAGTTATCACATCCTGCGATGTTACATGATCCAAAAGATCGCCAACGTTACCACAAAGCAGTTGCAATGCGCCTTGTGGCAAAATACCTGAAGTAATAATTTCTTTCACCACCGCTTCCGTTAAATAGCTCGTAATAGTGGCTGGTTTTACAATTGCAGGCACACCGGCCAGCCAGTTTACGGCACATTTTTCCAGCATGCCCCAGACCGGAAAATTGAAAGCATTTATATGAATGGCAACACCTTCCTTCGGTACCAAAATATGATGGCCCATGAAAGTGTTTTGCTTACTTAGGCTAATGCCTTCGCCATCAAAAGCAAAAGGCGCATCATTAAATCTTCTTCGCAGTGATGCATAAGAAAATAAATTGCCGATGCCGCCTTCAATATCCACCCAGCTATCTGCTTTTGTAGCGCCGGTTTTGTAAGAAATGGTATAAAATGTTGAGAGATGATTGCGCAGGTGCATGGCCAGTGCACGCAACATTCTTCCGCGTTCATGAAAAGTAAGCTTGCGCAAATTTGTATTACCAACTTTGTGCGCATAATCTATCATCGCTTTAAAATCCAGGCCTTGCGTTGTTGCTGATGTAATTGTTTCACCAGTTACGGCGTTGTATAATAACGTTCCATCGCCGTCGCCTTCAATCCAACTGCCTTCAACAAAATTGCCAAGCTTATTCATACTAAAAACAAAAATGCAAAACTAACAATAGATAGTATAAGCAGAAAAACAATCATTTGCCTGAAAAGTTGACTCTAAAAAGTCAGATAATCAACCGGAAAATAAATTTTAAAAGTACATTTATCGCATTTAAGATAGCTACCAATATGAAAATACTTGTTGATTATATAGATGATCTTTTTAAAAGTTATCGTAAGGCTTCGCCGCAACGCATTGAACAATTGCCTCGCAGCGGCAGCGACAGAGTTTATTTCCGGATATTTTTAAAAGACGAAAGCTTTATTGCCACTTATAATCTGAACGTAAAAGAGAACAAGACCTTTATCAGTTTCAGCAATCATTTCAGGCAAAAAAAGTTGCCGGTTCCTGAAATTTTATTTGTGAATGATGAAACCACGGCTTACCTGCAACAGGATTTGGGAACAGTTTGCCTGCTTGATATTTTAGAGCAGCATGGTTTAGATGAATATGTTTTCAACCTTTATAAAAAAAGTCTGCATGCACTTGCGCAATTGCAAATTAAGGGTGATGAAAATCTTGATTATGATTTGTGCCTTACCGCAAAAGAGTTTGGCAGGCAGGCAATAATGAGCGACCTTTTATACTTTAAATATTACTTTCTTGATACGCTGCAATTGCCATATGATAAGCAGGCAATGCTGGATGATTTTGAGGCGCTGGCAAGTTATCTTACCAGGACGGAGTATAAATATTTTATGTTTCGTGATTTTCAAAGCCGCAACATAATTATTAACGATGAGGAAGTTTATTTTATAGATTTTCAGGGTGGCATGAAAGGCGCTTTGCAATATGATGTGGCAAGTTTATTATGGCAGGCAAAAGCGCAGTTGAGTGATGAATGGAAAAATGATTTGCTGGATTATTATCTTGATGTGGTTGATGAACTGATTGCAAAACCGGTTGACCGCAACATCTTTACCGGTCAATATAATGGTTATGTTTTGATAAGGATTTTGCAGGTGTTGGGCGCTTATGGTTTTCGTGGATTATTTGAGCGTAAAGCGCATTTTCTTACCAGCATTCCGCTGGCTTTAAAAAACCTGGAAAGCTTTTTACAAAACGGCCGCATTGGCATAACTACGCCTGAATTAAGCCGCATGCTGGAAGCCATAACAGGTAATGAAATTGTTGAACGTTTCGAGCCTTTTAAAACCAGTAAAGCGGTAAAACTTGCTGTTGAAATAAACAGCTTCTCATACAAAAATTTTATACCGGAAGATAAGAGCGGCAATGGCGGCGGTTTTGTTTTTGATTGCAGGGGTATATTAAACCCCGGCAGGTTTGAGGCTTATAAAACACTTAGCGGCAACGATAAAAATGTAATGGATTTTTTAGAACAGCGCACCCGCATGAACGATTTTCTGAATGGTGTTTATGATGTAATTGATATTTCTGTGGAAGATTATATCAAAAGAGGTTTTACTGACCTGATGATAAATTTTGGATGCACCGGCGGCCAGCATAGAAGCGTGTATGCAGCAGAACAAACAGCAAAGCATCTTAAAAATAAATACCAGGTTAATGTAACTATACATCATCTTAATGAAGAAAATTGGAAGCTGGAAACAGGAAATTTCAAACCGGAGATCCACCTATGAAGGCAATGATTTTAGCAGCCGGTTTTGGTACACGTTTAAAACCTTTTACAGATCATCATCCCAAAGCACTGGCTGAAATAAATGGCAAATCTTTATTGCAACGCAACATTGAATACCTCCAACAATTTAATATTTATGATGTGATTGTGAACGTGCATCATTTTGCAGAGCAGATCAGTCAATCAATTAAAAAAAATAATGGTTGGGGCAGCAATGTAAGTGTGTCTGATGAAACACATGCTATACTTGAAACCGGTGGTGGCTTGCAATATGCTGCCTGGTATTTTAAAGAAGAAAATGATTTTGTATTAATGAATGCAGATGTGCTTACTGATATGCCTTTGAATGATATGCTTTCTTATCATAAAAAAAATAAATCGCTGGCAACACTGGCAACAACTGGCAGGGAATCTTCCCGCTATTTTTTATTTAATGAAAAAGATATGTTGTGCGGATGGAAAAATGTAAAAACCGGTGAAGAAAAAATTATGCGGAAAGAAAATAATCTTCGGATAAAAGCATTCAGCGGTCTTCATGTAATTAATTCAAAAATTTTTTCTTTAATGAAATTTAAAGAACCGAAGTTTTCCATGGTGGATGTATATCTTTCTTTGTGTGGTGATCATACAATTTCATCTTTTGATCATTCAAATACAAAATTTATTGATGTTGGCAAGCCGGAAAGTATAACAAAGGCAGAAGCGCTGTTTGTATAATTTTATTAGATGTTAAAACAAAACCGGCGTAATACTATCATTTTTCAATTACCTATATTTGCCGCCATATTTTTTGCCGATTAATGAGTTTTCTAAAATAATAAACAAATGCCTTCTTTACTACGAAGGCTTTTTTGTTTATAGATGTGACTCACAGGGCGAAGCTATATATTTACATTTGAAGATTTTACTGAACAATGATTAAATCAATATTGCGATTTTTTTGCTTGCTTGCGTTTTTTTTATGTTTAACAGTTATTTCAAAATCGCAGGATTTGCTGCGCAACTACGATCTTACTTCTATAAAAGTTGATCAGCTTTCAGATGCGGATATTCTTAAATTTAAGCAGCAATTAGATAAGTCAGGCTTCACGGAAGATCAGGCAGCGCAACTTGCTATTGCCAGAGGAATGCCTTTAACTGAAGTGCAAAAATTGCGTGCAAGATTAAGTGCATTAAATGTAACAAATACTGCACAGCCAAACCCTCAAAATAATTTAAATAATCCACAGGATACTTCAATCAATCAGTTTAACAATAATATTGATACAACTGAAAAAAAACCTGCCATTAATCCAAGAATATTTGGTGCAGAGTTATTTAATAATGCATCACTTAATTTTCAGCCAAACATTTCCATAGCAACACCTGTTAATTACATTGTTGGCCCTGGTGACCAACTGAATATAAACGTATATGGCGTTCAGGAAACAACTATTCCTGTAACGGTATCACCGGAAGGAAATATAATTATTCCAAATGTAGGCCAGATACAGGTTTCAGGTTCGTCAATTGAAGATGCTACACAAAAAATAAGCAGCTTAATGGGGCGCACTGCTTATCCAACAGTACGTTCAGGTGCATCAAGAATAAGCATTAATGTAGGTCAGATCAAGAGCATCAGCATAACAGTTATTGGTGCTAACAAACCGGGTAATTACACAGTGCCTTCGCTGGCTACAACATTCAATGCATTATTTATTGCCGGCGGCCCAACTGAATACGGCACATTCAGGCAAATAGAACTAATAAGAGATAACAAGCTTTTTAAAACAATTGATCTTTACAGCTTTCTTACAAAGGGCGATGGCAGCGATAATATTACTTTAAGAAACAATGATGTTATACGTATTCCATCTTACAAAACAAGGGTTATAATTGATGGCTACGTAAAACGGCCAGGTATATTTGAAATGTTACCCGGTGAAACTTTACAAGACCTGTTAACTTACTGCTCTGGCTTTACAGATAGTGCTTACCGTACATCAGTGCAGATAGTGCAGTTTACCGGTAAGGATTTTAGCGTGAAAGATGTAAACGCATCACAATACAGTACTTACAAAATGCAATCTGGCGATAGTGTTATTGTTGGTAAGGTGTTGAATAGATTTACCAACAGAGTTTCTGTTTCAGGTGCTGTTTTTAGAGAAGGTATTTTTGAGTTAGATTCATCTATGACTTTATACGATCTTATCAACAAAGCAGATGGTTTGCGGGAAGATGCTTTTATGCAAAGAGCGCAAATCTTCAGGCTCAAAAATGATTTGAGTAAAGAGATGTTATCATTCAATCCTGCAGATACCATTGAAGAAAAAAGTATTTTTTTAAAGCGTGAAGATTCTGTTGTTATAACATCCATTTTTGATCTTAGAGATAATTATTATGTATCTGTTTTAGGCGAAGTAAGAAACCCGGGTTATTATAATTATAGGGATAGCCTTACATTAAAAGATGTAATTCTGCAGGCCGGTGGTTTTACGGATGCTGCTTTTCCGCAAAGAATAGAAATAGCAAGGCTTATACGCAGAGATACGTTAACAAAAGAAGATGTAAGAGCAAGTATGATTATAGAAGTAAAAGGGCTTGAGGAGCTATCATCAAGCGAAAAAAATATAAGCCTGCAATCATCTGATTTAATTACAGTAAGACGCAAGCCAGGGTTTCTTGCTTTTCAAACAATCACTGTTTCCGGAGAGTTTCAATATCCAGGCCCGTATGTTTTAGAGAAAAGAGAAGAACATGTTACAGATATTATTAAGCGTGCAGGTGGGTTTTCACCGGAAGCTTATCTTGAAGGTGCCTATATTAAGCGCTATATTTTAAATGATAAAACTAACCAGGTTAAGCAACAAACAATTTTAAATATTCAAAACCAGTTAAGCGATTCAGCAGCTAATCTTGTGCAGGATAATGAAGTGCAAAAGCAGTATGACCAGATTCCTTTAAACATTACAAAATTATTATCAGACCCTACTTCGCCGGAAAATGTTGTACTGCAGCCAGGTGATGAAATCATTATACCAAAATATAACGGAGCCGTAAAAATAAACGGTAGTGTTTTATTTCCAACGCAGATACCTTACAACAAAGATTACTCTGTAAGAGATTATATTTCCGCTGCGGGTGGCATTGCAGAAAATGGTAAACGTAATAAAATATATGTGGTGTATGCCAATGGCAAAGCGGCAACAAACCGTGGATTTCTATTTTTCAAATCACATCCATCTATTAAGCCAGGTGCTGAAATAATTGTGCCTGAAAAAGAAGAAAGAAGAAAAATTTCACCCACAGAGTTTATTGGTTTGTCAAGTGCGTTGGCTTCATTGGCGGGTTTGGTGATTGCGGTGATCAGGCTGTAATAACGGCTTTAATTTCAACAATATTATAATTTGAATAATCAGCAGGAAGTCACAATAAAAGATGTTTTAAGCAGGCTTAAATCTATTTGGAAATTTTTATTGTCGAAATGGATTATTATACTAATTGCAGGTATAGTTGGTGGTGCCATTGGGCTTATTTATGCTTTTAATGCAAAACCTAAATATAGCGCTACACTAAATTTTGTGCTGTCTTCTAATTCGTCTTCCGGTGGCAATTTGTTAGGTCTTGCTACACAATTTGGTATTAATTTCGGCAATGATAATAATGATGCTTTTTCTGAAGAAAATATTATTACTTTAATGACTTCCAGAAGAATGGTACAACATGCTTTGTTTGAAAAACCAAAGAGTAGCAACGCATCATTAATAAACATTTACATTAAGGAAAATAAGTTAGATGAAAATTGGCAACAAAAGCCAAGATTAAAAAATGCATATCCGTTTCCTGATTCACCTCAAACAATGACTTTAATTCAGGATAGTCTTTCAAGGGTTATATATTCATCTGTTGAACAAAATATGCTGGATGTGGTTAAGCCTTACAAAGATGAAAGTATTTATGCCGTTACAACTACCTCTAAAGACCCGGTGTTTGCTTACTATCTTACAAAATATCTAGTTGATGCCACTTCATCTTTTTATATAGCCACGAAAACCAGTTCTGCCACATCCAATTTAAAAATGCTGCAACATGAAACGGATAGCTTACGTAGTGTTTTAGGCGGTGCAATAACTTCAGCAGGTTCTTTAACGGATCAAACGTTTAATTTAAACCCTGCTTACCAGGTACAACGTTCAGGCGCACAGGAAAGCCAGGCAAGAGCTAGTGCACTTGGGCAGGCCTACGGGCAGGCATTGCAAAGCCTTGAAATTGCAAAAATTTCTTTACAAAAAGAAACGCCGTTGTACCAGGTAATAGATGAGCCTACCTTACCATTAATTGCAGATAAACCTGGCAAACTTCTATCACTAATTGCAGGAGGACTTATAGGTGGCTTTTTAATATGTTGCATACTTATTGGAAGAAAAGCTTACAAATCATTTTTATAATTACCATGTTAGATTTAAATAATAAAAGCGTTTTTATTACCGGTGGCACAGGTTCATTTGGAAAAGCTTTCACAAAAAAAATATTGAGCGATTGGCCATCCATTAAACGATTGGTTATTTATTCAAGAGATGAACAGAAACAGTACCAAATGGCAATGGACTATCCGCATAATAAATACCCGCAGGTGCGTTTTTTTATTGGTGATGTAAGAGATTTTGAAAGATTGAAACGTGCTTTAAAAGGCATTGATTATGTTATTCATGCAGCAGCTATGAAACATGTACCCATTGCAGAATATAATCCTATGGAGTGCGTGAAAACAAACATTTTAGGCGCAGAAAATGTTATTAACGCATGTCTTGAAACGAGTGTTGAAAAAGTAGTTGCTCTTTCTACTGATAAAGCAGCAGCGCCAATAAATTTATATGGCGCCACCAAACTTGCCTCAGATAAATTATTTATAGCCGCCAATAATATTCGCGGTGCCAATCCAATAAATTTTTCAGTTGTCAGGTATGGAAATGTAATGGGTTCAAATGGTTCAGTGATACCTTTCTTTTTAAACAAAAAAAAAGAGGGGGTATTGCCAATTACAGACCCAACTATGACGAGATTTAATATATCTCTTGACGAAGGTGTTGACATGGTGTTGCATGCATTGGAAACTGCCTGGGGCGGCGAATTATTTGTACCTAAAATTCCATCTTATAAAATACTGGATGTAGCGCAGGCAATTGGACCGAACTGTAAACACGATGTAGTTGGTATAAGGCCGGGTGAAAAAATTCATGAAGAAATGATAACGGCTTCAGATTCTTTTTCTACGTATGATTTAGGTAAATACTATGCTATACTGCCGCAAATGCATGCATGGTCGCTAACTGACTTTATCAAAAATTTCAAAGCGGAAAAAGTAATTCAGGGTTTTCGTTATAGCTCAGGCGAAAATAGTGAATGGCTAAGTGTAGAAGATTTAAGATCACTTATAAAACAACATGTTGATGCTTCATTTGAAGCATAATGTATGCAAAAAGTTTTAGTAACAGGTGCAGCAGGAATGTTAGGATCAGCAATTGCAAAGTACATGGTTGCTAAAAATGATTTTAAGATTACTGGCACAGGCCGAAAGGATATAAATCCTTCGTTCGATTATATAAAAGCAAACCTGCTAAATGATAATGAAATTGATAGTTTACTTGAATTAGTTAAGCCTGAAATAATTGTGCATTGTGCAGCCAACGTTAATATAAATTATTGTGAATTGCATAAAGCGGCTACTTATAAGTTACATGTAGAAGTTTCTAAAAAAATTGCTTCTTATAATCCTGAAAAATGTAAGGTTATTTATATTTCAACTGATTCTGTTTTTAATGGCGCAAAGGGAAATTACTCTTTAACTGATGCACCTGAACCTCTGAATTATTATGCTGCAACAAAGCTGGCAAGTGAGCAAGCTATTATCAACGAAAATAAAAATTCTGTTGTCATAAGAACAAATATTTACGGCTTTAATCAATTTGCACCTGGTAATTCATTATTTGAATGGTTATACAAAAACTTAAATGCTAATCAACCAGTAACAGGTTATTCTGACATCTATTTCAACCCATTATATATCGGCCAGCTTGCTGTTGTAGTTACTAAATTTTCTCAAGCAGATGTAACAGGCATTTTTAACGCAGGCTGCAAAGAGTTTTTATCAAAATATGATTTTGCATTGTTGATAGCACAAGCATTTTCTTTTGATACATCTTTAGTTGAAAATGGAGTATCGCATGATGATGCTACCGTTGTAAAACGCCCAAAAAATACAACCTTGAATGTAGATAGCTTAAGTAAAATTTTGAAAGAAGAATATAGCATTGAAGATGGTATCAACCAGTTAAAACAAGATTTTATCCATCAAAAAAAATTGTATGCATAGCATTAAAATTAAGGATAAAGATTTTTCACAAAAGGGGCCGCTTTATTTTATTGCTGATGTTGGTGCTAATCATGATGGCGATATAAACCGTGCATTAAACCTTATTGAAATTGCGAAAGAGGCAGGCGCTGATGCTGCCAAATTTCAAAACTTTAAAGCCAGTACTATTGTAAGTAAAAAAGGCTTTGAAAGCATGGGGCAGTTATCGCACCAGGCTGCCTGGAAAAAACCTGTTTATGAAGTGTATGAAGATGCAAGTATATCCCAAGATTGGACAGCTGTTTTAAAAGAAAAATGTGATGAAGTTGGTATAGATTACTTTACAAGCCCTTATGATTTTGATTCAGTAAACCATGTTGACAAATATGTTGATTTGTACAAAATTGGTTCTGGTGATATTACTTGGCTTGAAATAATTGAATTTATTGCTGATAAACAAAAACCGGTTTTGATTGCGACAGGCGCTTCTGATATTAGTGATGTTAAGCGGGCAATGGAAGTATTGCAGAAAAAAACGAATAAAATTGTATTAATGCAATGCAATACTAATTACACCGGCAGCATAGATAATTTTAAGTACATTAATCTTAATGTATTAAAAGAATTTAAGCAGTTATATCCTGATGTATTGCTTGGCTTATCAGATCACACACCCGGCCATGCAACTATTTTAGGCGCAATTGCATTAGGCGCAACATTTATAGAGAAACATTTTACAGACGATAATAACCGCACAGGCCCTGATCATAAATTTGCAATGAACCCGGTTACATGGCGTGATATGGTTGACAGATCTAATGAGCTTTTTTTATCATTAGGTGATGGTGTTAAACGTGTAGAAGAAAACGAAAAAAAAACAGTGCTAGTTCAGCAGCGTGCATTGAGGTATACAAAAAATTTAACCGCAGGCCAGCTAATAAAAGATGAAGATATTTTTCCATTAAGGCCGTATGCTATTGAAGGGTTGCATCCTTATGAAAAAGATAAAGTGGTTGGAAAAAAGCTGTCTGTTGATGTACAGGCAGACCAGCTAATCCGAATACAAGATTTCACATCATGATAAAAGGAAAATTAACCGGCTTAAGAGCTGTTGAAAGCAGTGATCTTGAACAATTAAAACAATGGCGAAATCTGCCTGCATTCAGAAAAAATTTCAGAGAAGTAAGAGAGTTAAATAATAATAACCAGCAGCAATGGTTTCAATCATTACAAAACAATCTTACAAGAGATTACATGTTTTCAATTGTTGATTTAAAAGATGATAGTTTAGTTGGTGCATGTGGTTTGTTATACATAAACTGGGTTATCCGTTCAGCAGATTTTTCATTTTATATTGGTAAAGATGAAATGTATGTTGATAAAAACGGCTATGCTGAAGATGCGGGTGATCTTTTATTAAGCTACGGTTTTAAAAACCTTAACCTTCATAAAATATGGATGGAATTATATGAGTTTGATAACCGTAAACTTGATTTTTTCAGAAATGAATTTAGTTTTAAGGTAGACGGAACTTTAAGAGATAACTGTTTTGAAGATGGCCGCTATCATAACTCTTATATTATTTCGTTGCTTGAAACAGAATATAAAAATATATGAGTGAAAGCCGCAACCTTGCTATTATACCTGCACGCGGCGGCAGCAAAAGAATTCCAAAAAAAAACATCAAAGATTTTAATGGCAAACCCATTATTGCTTATTCAATCGAGGCTGCATTAAGCGCAGGCTTGTTTAATGAAGTGATGGTTTCAACAGATGATGCAGAAATTGCTGAGATTGCTAAACACTATGGTGCAAGTGTTCCTTTCTTAAGAACCCGAGAAACTTCCGGTGACTTTGCAACAACAATAGATGTTCTGCTTGAAGTTTATAAAACATACAAAAATGATGGAAGGTTGTTTGAGAATGTATGTTGTATTTATGCATGTGCACCTTTTGTAACATCAACGCAGTTAAAAAAAGCTTTAGATCTTTTATTGCAACATAGTGCTTCAACCATTTTTCCTGTAATTCAATATGGTCATCCCATACAAAGAGCATTACAATTAAATAAAGAATTTGTATCAATGGTTGATGAAAGCAACTTAACTGCGAGAACCCAGGATTTCCAGCCAAGATTTCATGATGCCGGGCAATTTTATTGGTTAACAGCGGCCTCTCTTTTATCAGATAAAAAATTAATTACAAATAAAACGATTGGCTTGAAAATAACTGACCTTGAAGCACAGGATATAGATAATGAAATGGATTGGAAACTGGCTGAAATTAAATTTCATTTCATGAATACTTACCTGAAAAGTTGAAAGGCCGAATGCGAAAGATTGGGTTTCTTTTTTTGATTTTATTTGTTGTTTTGCAAGCTTGTCAAAAAGCAAAGGTTGATCCTGTTAGCGGAACACAGGTTACGGTTTGGAATGAAGCGAAGCATAATGCTTTTACTGACCTGATAAAATATAATGACAATTATTTCTGTGTTTTCAGAGAAGCCACTTCACATGATAGTTATAACGGCAAACTACGGATTATACAATCGTCTGATGGCAAAATATGGAATGCATTTGCATTATTAACTATAGCCAATATGGATCTGCGTGATCCCCATTTTTTTATTGATGGTAACAGTGTTTTATCAGTAAGTTCAAACTCAAGAAATACAAGAAATATTCATACAAATCTAATTTTCAAACTTATAAATGATGAGTTTGTACAGGTAAATACAGACAACATCGACAATGATTATTGGCTGTGGGGGTTTACAAAATCTAATAATAATATTTATACTATCGGCTATAACTTAAAACAAACCTGTTTTAATGATTTGGGAAGTTCGAAACCAAAGATCAGGTTGTTTACAAACACTGATTCCGATTGTAAGAGCTTTAAAAGTATCTCTTCTTCAGGCTGGATTAACAGCAGCTTCAAGTGCCCGTGCGAATCTTCTATAACTTTTATAAACGACACTACAATTGTGGCAATAGTAAGAGATGAGCATACGCCAGGCTTTTCTCACATTGGCAAATCGCTTAAGCCATACATTTCATGGCAGTGGCAAACATTTCCTTATTTTGTTCGTGGTCCTAAACTGGCGCTATTACCTGACGGCAGAATTTTTTTAGCTGCAGGGTCAATTGCTAATTATGAAAAAACGTGTTTTGTAATTCTTAACCCAGATAATTTTTCAGTAGATAAAATAAATGTTTTTCCTTCTGGTGGTGATACCGGTTACCCGGGAGTAGTTATAGAAGGAAACACTGCATTGGTTTCTTATTATTCATCGCATGAAGGCAATGCCAGAGTTTATATTGAGCGCATTACGTATTAATAAATGAAACACATATTTTTAGTTCATTCGCCTATAACTTATTTAACTTCCGTTTCAGTTATAAACAAACTTGAATTAACAAACGATACAGCATTTATCATCTTCTTTGAGTTTGATAAAATTATATCTACTAAAAAATATACTGCTGTAAGTATTGATGACTTTTTTACTAACAAAACCTCATTAAAAAAAATCTATAATTACTTTAAGTATTTTAATGTAATAAGCAGGTTTGACAGGCTGATAAATGTTATTACTGAGTATCAAAAATTTATAGCTTATGTACCTGTTTTATTGTTTGCAGGAAAAGCTATAATAACCAATACTAATTGTGTTGCATTTAATTTTATTGAGGAAGGATTAATGAACTATTACACAGAAGATACTTTAAAAAGTTTAACAGTAGTCAGATCAAAAAATCCATGGCGCAGCAGCATTTTAAAAAATACAAAACTTATATTAAGTGAAGTGTTCGAAGTAATACGTGGTTATAACTTCAAGCTGCAAGCATTGCCTTTTTCTTATTCCTGTTATCATGCTTTTAATAATGTTTTGTACTATGGATTAAGCAGTAATTCTTTCCCTTTGGCTAAACCAGAAAAGAAGGTTGTTGTAGAATTTAAAAAGCAATCTTTCTCAAACATTAAACAAAAACTTTCTTTTGATCTTAATGATTCAGTTATGTGGATTGGTGATGGAGGAGTAACACAACATGGTTTAAATGAGCATATATACTTAAAAGGAATTGAATCGGGTTGTATCCCTTTTATTAAA
>CAZZXW010000027.1:13332-16121 GCA_964658095.1 uncultured Parafilimonas sp.
AGTTTCATCGCGATGAAACACCTGCGTTGCGTGAACAAGTGAAAAATTTATTTGCAAAGAATAGTATCCGGTTTGAAGTAATTCCAGATTCTGTTGTTATGGAATTGCTTTTATTTAAAGCAAGCAACACAACATTAATTGGTGTGTATTCAAGCCTGCTTTATTATGCTTCAATTATGGGTCACACTTCTTTTTCAATCTATGATTTTCTTAAAAGTGAATATGCAAAGATTATTTCAGAGAGAGATTTTTCATTCTTTTGGAACAAAGTGAAATTAATAAGAACTAATAATGAAGTATTTCTATAACAGTTTGCTGTAATGGCCAAATTAAAAACAGCAAAAAATGTTGCTTTATATACAACAGGAGAAATTATACCAAGAGTTTTATCCTTTCTTCTGCTGCCGATACTCACAAAATATTTATCAACGAGTGATTACGGCATCTCCAGTTACATTAACACAATAGCTACATTTTTATATGTGCTTACTACACTATCTGTTAACAGTTATGCATTAAGAACTTATTATAAGGTTGACACTGAAACAGGCAAGAAAAAATTAATCGGTAACATATTTGTTTTTTTATGTGGCTGGGGGATGATAATGCTTTTGCTTGAAGCTTTATTATTACCGTTATTGCTTAATGCCTTTTCAGTTAAGGTACCATTCTATCCATATTTTTTATTAGGACTGGTTATAAATTTTTTTGATGTTGCGTCTGTAATTCCACTTATAACCTATCGTGTAAATGAAGATGCAAAAGGTTTTATTGTATTAAGTGTTGGCAGAACTGTTGCGCAGTATGCATTAATCTTATTGCTAATTGTTTATTTTAAAATGGGTTTACTAGGTTCTTTTTTAGGAAGGCTGATTGCATGCGTTCCGTTTTTTATAATTTATGTTTGGGTTATTAAAAAAAGAGGCGTTTTTACTTTTGATCTACAACAAATTAAAGATGCGCTACGCTTTTCTTTACCGCTGCTGCCAGGCGCATTATCGTATCTTGTTATTTCCATGTTTGACAGGGTTATCCTGGAAAGATATGCATCATTAAGTGCGTTAGGAATTTATTCCGTAGCATCAACTTTATCATTAACTCTAAATATAATTATACAAGGTTTGTATCGTTCTTTTGAACAGAAAATTTTTAGGGAACATAACAGCGCCGATTATCTTGATAAAGTAAATAAGCTTTATAAAATTTACATTGCAGCATTGTATGTACCTGCGTTTTGCGTAATACTTTTTTCTAGGGAGATTTTGTTTTTCTTCGCATCAAAACAATATTTTACTGCTGCCAATTATGTGTCATACCTGGTAATTGCTGTAATTGTTTCAGGCATAAATACTTTTGTGGGCACATTACTTATTGCAGATAACAAACGAAGTATAATTTCTTATTCATCTTTTACAGCGGCCATTCTTAGTTTTATAATCAACCTTGTTTTTATAAAATATTATGGTGTAATAGGTGCCTGCGTTGCTTCCATTTTATCTTTTCTTGTCGTATCTGTTTTTTACTTTATAAAAATAACCATGCACAAAAAATATTTGCTTCAGCAGTTTAGTTTTATATCCATATTCATACTTGCTGCTTATTTTATTCATCCTGATGTTGCAATCATATTAACCATTTTTATTAAAATTTTATTGGTTATAATTTTTGGATTAATAGTGAAGCAAACATTGGGCTTGAAACTTCATTCAATAACGTCTCTTAATGTTTTAAAAGATATTAGGCAAGTTTAATCTCAGCTCGATTGATTAAACATTTTGGAATTTAATTAATGGATAAAGTTTCAGTTGCACTTGCAGTTTATAATGGCGAAAAATTTTTACCGCAACAACTTGCTTCACTACAATCTCAAACCATACAGCCCTTTGAGCTTGTTGTTGTTGATGACTGCTCAACAGACACATCACTTGATATTGTAAAAGCATTTCCATTATCATTTGAGAAAAAAATTTTTTCGAATGAAAAAAATATGGGACCTGTTTATACTTTCAAAAAATTAGCAAGCTTATGCACGGGAGAATTTATAGCATTTTGCGATCAGGATGATATATGGCTGCCCAAAAAAATTGAATTGTGTTTGTCTGCTATTAAAAAGTTAGAAGGCAATATTCCTGCAATAGCTTTTTGTGATTTATGTGTGATGAATAAAGAAGGTGAGGTTATGTATAACTCATTTATGAAGATGCGCTCATCCAGGCCTGAAAATTTTAGTTTTTGGGATATATTATTTGGCAATTTTGTTACCGGCTGTGCTTCTATTATAAATAAAGCCATGGCTAATGAGTTTTCAAAAATGCCCACAAATATCCTGATGTACGATCATTGGGCGGCTTTGATAGGATACAGTTTTGGCAAATATGAATATATAGACGAACCGCTGATTTTATATCGTGCACACGACAGTAATGTAACAGATAAGTATAAAGCTTCTTTTATAACAAACTTTATTAATTCCCTTAAACACCCTTTTTATCTAAAAGAAAATATTCAGCAGGCTAATGAGTTTAAAAAATTGTATGCTTCGCATTTAAGCAAGCAAAATTTAAATGCGCTGAACAGGTTTATTGCACTTTCGAAAAAATCATTTTGGTACAAAAGATTTATGAGAGATAAAACCAGTTTACTAAGAAGATTTAAATAATGCAAAGTCCAATAATCAATACCAACAAAAGTTTATTAAACACTTTGCTGAACGAGCCTCTAACTTTTTTCGGAGGGTTGCTTCTTTTCTTAATGGTTTTTTCTCCAAGTTATAATGTAGTATTTAAGAT
>CAZZXW010000028.1:0-16021 GCA_964658095.1 uncultured Parafilimonas sp.
ATCTTTTGCATAAGTTGGTGAACCAAGCTGATCATTTACCACATTTATTTCTTTGCGTTCCCTCATCAATCGCAGCATGGTCTTTACAAAATTATTTCCATACTTACTATACACCCACGATGTGCGTATGATGATGATGCTTGAATTGTTTTCCAAAGCAAGCCGTTCACCTTCCAGTTTTGTATAGCCATAATAATTTACCGGGTTAGTTGTATCTTCTTCTTTATATGGTTGCGTTCCTTGCCCGTCAAAAACATAATCTGTTGATATGTGAATGAGTTTTGTTTTATATTGATTGCATTGCTTTGCGATGCTACCTACTGCTTCTGCATTTATTTGATAAGCTTGTTCCTTTTCTGCTTCTGCTTTATCAACGGCAGTGTAAGCAGCGCTGTTAATAAAAAATGCAGGTAAATATTTTTGAAAGATATTTTTTAACGCAGCTTCATCTGATATATTCAATTCATCTTTATCAAAAAAAATAAAATCAAAGTTTTTGTTTGATGATGCAATATCCTGCAACTCTTTTCCAAGCTGACCATTTTTACCACTTACTAAAACAACAGGTTTCATAATTTACAGGCTCCAGTATGCTCTTGAATTGATTTTATCTTTATAAAGTCCTTTTAAATCAGCGATCAGTGCATGTGGTTTTGTGATTGAACCAAAATAATTTTCATTAAAAGCAATATAGTCTTTATGAGCAACTGCAACAATCACAACATCATAATCATCGGCAGTTTTTTCAATCAGTTTAAAGCCATACTCATGTTGTAATTCATCCGAATTAGCATATGGATCAACCACATCAACATTTAAATGATAATCCTTCAGCACCTTAACTATATCTGCAACTTTTGAGTTACGTATGTCAGTAACATTTTCTTTAAACGTTGCGCCCATAATTAAAACTTTTGCCTCACGTGCATTGTTGCTGTGTTTTATTATATGCTGAATTATTTTCTTAGCAATATAATTACCCATGGTATCATTCACATACCTGCCGGCAGTTATTACCCTTGAATTAAAACCAACTTCAGAAGCTTTGTAAGTAAGATAATATGGATCAACACCAATGCAATGGCCACCAACAAGGCCAGGCTTAAAAGGTAAGAAGTTCCATTTTGTTGCCGCTGCATTTAATACATCATATGTATTAATACCAATTTTATCAAAGATGATGGAGAGCTCATTCATCAACGCAATATTCAGATCACGCTGCGTATTTTCTATCACTTTTGCTGCCTCTGCAACTTTTACGGAAGGTGCTTTATGAATTGTCTCGACCAAGATAGAATACACACTTGCAATTTCTTCAAGCGATACAGCATCACAACCGGCAACAACCTTAGTTACATTGAATAACGAGTGTTCATCATCACCAAGATTTATTCGTTCAGGAGAATAACCAAATTTAAAATTATGCCCAACTTTCAGTCCGCTTTCTTTCTCAATTACAGGAATGCAATCTTCTTCTGTGCAACCGGGATATACCGTAGATTCATACACTACATAATCATCTTGCTTAATTACTTTTCCAACTATGGAAGATGCGCTAATAAGAAATTTCAGATCAGGAACTTTATGTTCATCAACTGGTGTAGGAACGCAAATGATATAAAAGCTTGCCTGCTTTAAATCATCAATGTTGCTTGTAAAAATTATATCACAGTTTTCAAATTCTTCAGGCTTGATTTCTTTTCCTGGATCTTGTTTATTTTTTAATGATTGTACGCGTTGCGCATTTATATCAAACCCAATAACGGGGATTTTTTTTGAAAAATAAATTGCTACAGGCAAGCCAACATAACCAAGACCAATTACTGCGAGTTTTGTTTTCTTTTGCAGAAGTTTTTCGCTGATCATTTTTGTTTTGTAAATTCTTTAGGCAGCTTAAACCATTCTTCACTGGCAAGTGATTTAAAGTATTCATAAGTTTTTTTCAAGCCTTCTTTTCTTGAAATTTTTGGCTCCCACCCCAAAATATTTTTTGCTTTAGTTATATCTGGCTGCCTTTGTTTTGGATCATCAACCGGCAACGGCTTATATATAATTTTAACTGAAGCATTGGTGAGCTTTAAAATCTCTTCAGCAAAATCTTTTAAAGAAATCTCATTAGGATTACCAATGTTTACAGGCATATGATAATCGCTCATCAGCAAACGGTAAATGCCTTCTACTAAATCGTCAACATAGCAAAAAGAACGCGTTTGACTGCCATCACCAAACACCGTTAAATCTTCACCACGCAAAGCCTGGCCAATAAATGCAGGCAAAGCACGGCCATCATTTAAACGCATACGTGGGCCATATGTATTAAAAATGCGGATGATTCTTGTTTCAACGTTATGGTATGTATGATAAGCCATTGTTATTGCTTCCTGGAAGCGCTTTGCTTCATCATAAACACCACGCGGACCAACAGGATTTACATTGCCCCAATATTCTTCTTTCTGTGGATGAATTAAAGGATCGCCGTACACTTCACTGGTTGATGCAACCAATATTCTTGCTCTTTTTTCTTTTGCAAGTCCAAGACAATTATGTGTGCCTAATGAGCCAACTTTTAATGTTTGAATAGGAATTTTTAAATAATCAATCGGGCTTGCAGGCGAAGCAAAATGTAAAATATAATCAAGTGAGCCGGGCACATGAATATACCTGGTTACATCATGATGATAGTACTCAAAATTTTTTGAAGGAAACAGGTGCTCAATATTTTTCATATCACCTGTAATAAGATTATCCATAGCAATAACATGATAATCTTCTTTAATAAAACGGTCGCATAAATGAGAGCCTAAAAAACCGGCCGCTCCTGTAATAAGAATTCGTTTTTTACTCATAGGAAGTTTAGTTGTGCTTAAAAAGTTTTAAAATAATCAGACTAAATTAATTAATTCATTTGATACACATTGTTAGTAGCATCCGCATCTGCATCATGTGTTTCACCTAAAACAATTTTATTTATTTTACTTGCAGTAGTAAACGTAATTGCAGTTGTTGTATTGTTTTGCCAAACGCCAATCGGTTGATGTAAAACCTGCGTTTTGCCATCTTTATAATATACTGTAAGATGAACCGGAACAGGTTTGCTGCCTTTCATTGAAACAGTAACTGTAGTTTGATTACCGCTTTGTTTTACTGATGTTATTGCAAGATCTGGCAAGCCTTTATCATAAAACCATTTCTGCCAGAACCAGTTTAAATTTTTACCGCTGCCCGTATTCATGCAGTTAAAAAAATCAAGCGGCATCGGGTGTTTGCCATGCCATTGTTCAATATAATAATGCAGTGCTTTCGTAAACAAAGCATCACCCAAATAATCTTTTACATACAAATAACCCATTGCTGGTTTTGGGTAAGAATTAAGATAATAAGCGTTACCATTTTCCTGCGTGCTTAATGTTATGATGGGCATATCAAAATCATAGTTTGCATAATTATCATAAGGCTGCATTCCATAATCATCATTAATAGTTGAATCAATTATTGGCGAAATTAACCACTCCCCAATCGTTGCCCAGCCTTCATCCATCCATCCATATTTTGTTTCATTCACACCCATATAAAATGGAAACATGGTATGAAATATTTCATGGTCGGTTAAAGTTATTTCATCCGTTTTATCATCAAGCGGGTTATCATTTACCATCATAGGGTATTCCATCTGATCAAGGCCATCAAAAATGGTTTCATGTGGATAGGGATAAGGCCATGCAGGAATAGTATAACTCATGGCTTCAACTGTTTTGCGTGCATAATTAACTACGTTGAAATAATCTTTATGCTCCGGATTGAAAACCGCATCAACACGTGTTCTTCTTTTTGTTGAAGGATCAACTACCAAACTGCTTGCATACCATATATAATGATTGCTGGTTGCAAACACAAAGTCCGTTACATTGTCTGCTTTAAACTTCCAGGTATTAGTTTCGTTTTGTGCGGTGACGCCGCCTTTAGATAAGTCTGTTGTGTCTATAATCTTTGTAATACCATCATTTTTTTCTGCTTCACTTATACGTTGAACAACGCCGCTATTATATACATCTGTTGCATTAATTAAATCACCTGTTGCAGCAACAATATAATTTTTTGGCACTGATAAAGACACATTAAAATCGCAGAAATCATTATAAAATTCCTGGCTGCCGATATATGGTATTTTGTTCCATCCATCAATATCGTCATATACTGCAATGCGTGGAAAAAAGTAAGCTATGAACGCAGAACTATCATCCACCATTCCTGTTCTTTCATGTGAATTTTTATTAAGGATATAAGAAAAGCTGATGCTAAACTTCATTTGCTTACCCGGCAATAAGGGCGCAACTTTTAAAGACATGTTGGTGCCGCGGATATTTAAATCAGCAGCATTTTTAGTGATGCCATCAACAACAAAATTTTCTATCTTAACACCATCTGAAACATCTGCAGGCAACACTTCAAAATCACGTACCGAACCTTTTTTAAATAAGTTTGGATAAAGCTTAAACCATATTTGCTGCAAGGTATCCGGGCTGTTATTAGTATAAATAATTTCTTCTGAACCGGAAATGATTCTTGTTGAAAGCGTAAAGCTTACATTAATATTATATGTTGCTTTATTTTGCCAATAATTTGCACCGGGTTTTCCATCATTTGTGCGAATATTTTTATCATAAGACTTTTGATAATTTCTTGCAACAGGTAATGTTTGAGCGAAAGATGTTTTAATAAAAAGCAACGTCAGGATCGACCCTAAAATATATCGCATAGTTTAATTATGGCGCTAAAATATAACAACAGGTTCCATCAGCAAAGTTTAAAATATAAATGTTTGGCAGGTTTATAAAGCTAACCTGAAGCCAACAAAAACGCCAAAGCGCTCTGAACGTATTTCAGGCAAAGGACGTGGCAGTAAACGCCAGATAAAATCAATACTAAAAAATTTGAAAATATTATCAACACCTGTTCCGGCTTCCATGTACATTTTGTTGTTGAGTGATTGAAACGGATAGTTACCAACAAAATTCAGTTGCTTATTCGCATTGCTTAAATCACCGATTACACCTTTCACTTCCCAAAACTGGCGCAGCTTTAATTTGCGTGTAAGTTTTATATACCTGAACAAACCTGAGCCAACGTTATGTTCAATATTGAAACCCGCATAACGGTCAGTAAGATACTCAAACCGCGACATAAGATTGAATGAGCTTTTGCTGTAATAATACCAGTTGTTGCCTGGTTGAATATCAAGCAACTGGTAAGGTAAAGTGCCGAAAGTTTTACCAGCAAAAAAGTTATAGTATAAATATCCGTAAGGTGCAATGTTTAAATAATCTGAAACAGAAAGATTAAGCTTGTCATACTTATAGCTGCTGCTTAAAACATTTGGGAAACCATGTGTGTAACGCAACTCAACAATCGGATATTCGCTACCCAATCCATATCTTGAAAAATTATCTTCAATAAAACGTTCCTGGTAAGCATACCTTACACGCAGGCCTGTTTCAAATGTATTAAATGCATTACCTGTTTTTGTTGGAAAATATTCAGAGCCTGGTAAACCAAGTATTGCAGTGTATTGCCTGTTACTTGCTGTAACGCCAAAGCCAAGCCCGTTGTGGGTTTCAGTATAATACTCAAATTTTTTTTCTGTTACCTGCTGGTACTTGCTTGTAATATTTGGCTTACGGAAAAAGTAAGCAAATAAATTATCACTGCTCAACTGGTCGTAATAAACCTGTCCGTTATCAAGATCTTTTTTATAATAGGCATCCACATAAGTCCATGGCGTGCGGTGAAATAAATATTTTACTTCTCCCCTTCCTTTAAATTGACCATCTTTAGTGCCATACGCCAGGTAACCATTTAAATTAAGATGCTTATTAAAACCTTTGTTTGTAGCAAGATCAAACCGCAAACGTGTGCCTTCAACCACATCTGCTGAAATCCAGTTAAACCATGGCCCGATGCGTATATTTCCAATATCTTTTGTGCCTGATGTTCCAAAGTTTATAAGGTTACGATAATGTATATAGGTCTTATTTTTTTCAAGCGTATCTAGAACTTTATATACGGTCTGTTCGTCTTTATTTAAAGGCTCGTGCCTGTTTGCAATCCAGAAAGAATCTGGCTTGTTAAGTACATTTTGCGCAAGTAAAATTTCTTCATTTGATTTATTGGAATCAATATTTACCGTTACAATATCATTGTTTATAAGAATGTTTTTATACGTAGTTGTTTTGCGTGCTTTAAAACCAAAATGCTGCTTGCCGATAGGATTGATATCAGCAACAAATTTGTCTTTATATAAAAACCAGGTAGTGTCATTTATCAGCTTAAATTCCTGTATAATTGATAAGCCTGTAAGAAAATTAATATTGGCATCTGTTGAAGGCCGCATTGTAATTTTTTGTATTGAAAAGCTGGTATCGTGCACCCAGCAATCACCTGTGAATAAATCGCCGCCGGGGCGCTTTGGCGTAAAGGCAAAATGTACTAAACGCTTGCCGCCGAGATACTGCGTATCCAACAATTTAAAATTGTAAAAGTTATCTGCGTTGTCACTAAAAGGGCTTACATACATTTTATCAAACACAGGTATAGAATTGCCATATACATTTACGTTTTGATAAGTGGCGCCAAGCTGTTTTATTACACTTTCATTATCTATGCCGTTTGTTATAGTTGCCTTAATTACTTCGCGTGTTTTGCGGGGCGATTTCTGGTAGTAATAGTCAGATAAACTTTCCGTTAAATACACCGGCAAAAAAGGTTGTTTTTCAGACGTAGTATCCGCATAATCCAACACAAAACTTAACGGTTTAAGCACCGCTATTTTTGAGAGTTTTTGTTTGTTGATGTTGGCAAGATCAAGCTCAAGCTTATTATATACTTCATAACTGTAATTATTAAACCTGTTTTTATCGTTCTTATTTTTGTGTTCAATTATCCGTCGCCAAAACCATAAGGCACGATTGTATTTTGTTTTTACAACAACTTCTTGTTTAGATGCTAATACACTTATATGAATTGTGGCAAAAGCAGAATCACGAAAAGCAGTAACAGGAATGTTTACAGATGCATAACCAACACTTGTTATCTGAACTGTATCAGTAGAATCGCGGCTGTTTAAAGTTAAGGTAAAGTGGCCTGAAGAATCTGTAAGTACGCCATTGCCCTGGTGCAAAAATTTTAAAGAAGCGAAAGGAACAGGTTCATCACTTTGCTTATCAAGAATTTCTCCGCTAATATTTTTTTGCGCCAGCAGCCATATTGGATTTAAACAAACTAAACAAAAAAGCAGGGCGATAGTCTTGCTCATTCAATACAAAATTATTAGTAATAGCGTTAACTATGCTTGTTTTATTGCAGCGGGAAACTTTAAATAAAAATATTGGATCTATTTTGAAACAGGCAGTTAAAAATTTAATGCTTCCGCAGGTTGTTCTGCTATCCTGTTTTCATTCCATTCAATAATAAAATTATTGCGGCCGGTGCCGGAAAGTATCTGCATAAAATTCAGTTGCACCAGTTCAAGCAAAGAAAGGAATAAGAATATGGCGTGAATGCGGTTTTCGCAGATCTCAAAAATCTTTTCAAAAGAAACATTCTTTTGTTGCTGTACCATGTTCAGCATAAACTCACGACTGCTTTCCATTGTGTAATTATATCGTATCACAGTATGCATTGGCTTGTTCTGCCGCTCCTGCATACGCTTTACTACTTTTTCAAAAGCTTTCGCCAAACGGTACAACGTTACGGTTTGAATCTCCGTCCCTTCAGATGCTTCTTCACCAACCTGCATTAATTCTTTTTGCAGGTTGCCACGCTTCATCATCAACATGCGCAGCGCTTCCATTTCAGCCATGTTTGCTGCAGCTTCTTTGTATTTTTTATATTCAAGAATTTTATCAACAAGCTCTTGCCGCGGATCAATTTCATTGCCTTCTGCATCAATTTCTTTTCTTGGCAAAAGCATTTTTGCTTTTATGCGCATCAGTGTTGAAACAAATAAAATAAACTCGCTGTTTAGCTCAACATTTTGTTTATCCTGTAGATGAATAAAGTCAAGAAAATCTTTTGTTATACGGCTGATGGGAATATTATAAATATCAAGCTCATCTCTTTCAATAAAAAATAAAAGCAGGTCAAACGGGCCTTCAAACTGGTCGAGTTTTATTTTATAGGTTTCTGTATTCATCAATTAAAAATAAACTGTGTAACCATCGCAATGTATATACAAGCGTGTATATAATGAAAGCGAGTTTTACACAGTTTATAAATATTATGTGCAATATTTATGGCTTGCTTTTTAGCTCATCCCGAATTTCCTTTAACAACTGATCGGTAGTTGAAAGAACAGGTGAAGAAGCAACAGGCACTTCTTTTTTCTTGGTGCTGTTAATTGCTTTTATAATCAGGAATAAAATCAAAGCAATTACAATAAAGTCAAGTACGGCTGAAAGAAAGTTACCATATTTTATTGCCGTGCCAGGAATAACCAGTTCATTAAGATTAGTAAGATGAGCCGCTTTTAAAGCTGGTGTAAGCAGTGCTGGTGTGATGACATCGTCAACCAATGAAGTAACGATTTTGCCGAAAGCAGCACCGATAACTACCGCAACAGCAAGATCAATCACATTGCCTTTAATGGCGAACTCTTTAAATTCTTTTACAAATCCCATAAAATTGATTTTTGGTTATTAATAATTAAAGTGAATGTATAACTTTCTTTTATAACCCCTGATTAACAGGTTTGTTTATTTCGGGATATTTCATTTTCAAATTTTTCAACGCATTGCAAACAGCATCTGCAACTATATATTCTTTATACCAGTTTTGATCTGAGGGAACAATTACCCATGGCTTTTTATTACAATGCCTGAAACAATCTTCATAAGCTTTTACATATTTTTTATGCAGCTTAAATTCTTTCAAATCGTCTTCATTATATTTCCATCTTTTTGTTTCATCAGTTTTTCTTTCTTTAAAACGTTCTAATTGTTTTTGTTCTGAAACATGCAGGTAAAATTTTAGTATCAGCGTATTTTCTGTTGTAAGCATTTGTTCAAAATCATTGATTGATTTAATACGCTGTTTTGCTTTTTTATCATCAATAAGTTTATGCACTCTTGTTATCAAAATATCCTCATAATATGAACGGTTAAATACCTGTATCATGCCTTTTGCCGGCGCATGCTTATGTGAACGCCAGAGAAAGTCATGTGCTAATTCTTCTTCCGTTGGTTGCTTAAAAGATTCTGCCAACACACCTTGCGGATTTAATCCGCCAAACACATGTTTTACCAAACCATCTTTACCACTGGCATCCATACCCTGAACAATGATGAGCACTGCATGTTTCTTTTCTGCATATAATAAATTCTGCAGTTTATCCAGTGCTTCAAGAATGGCTTGTGTTTTATCTTTTGTTGTTTGTTTGTTGAATGATGAAGGTGCTTTTGTACTGATCTTGTCAAGTTGTATAATGCTCATTAAAAATTTCAATTTGATACCAGGCAAGTTAATACTCAAACCATGTAATCAATACATATAAATAAAGCTTGCAGATACTGACAGTAAAAATTATTTTTGCCGCAATAATTATAACATGAACAAAGGCCCCGTTTCACAATTTATAGAACATCATTACCGTCATTTTAATGCGGCTGCTTTAATGGATGCAGCCAAAGGTTACGAAGCGCATTTGATTGAAAATGGCAAGATGATGATCACGCTTGCCGGCGCTATGAGCACTGCAGAACTTGGAATTTCTTTGGCTGAAATGATAAGACAAGGCAAAGTTGATATCATAACATGCACTGGTGCTAACCTTGAAGAAGATGTAATGAATTTAGTTGCGCATAACAGTTATAAGCGTGTTCCAAACTATCGTGATCTTACACCAAAAGATGAATGGGATTTATTAGAGAATCATTACAACCGTGTTACAGATACCTGCATTCCGGAAGAAGAAGCCTTTCGCCGTTTACAAAAACATTTGGTAAAGCAATGGAAGGATGCGGAAGCAAAAGGTGAACGTTATTTTCCGCATGAGTTTTTATACAAAACTGTTTTAAGCGGCGACCTTGAACAGTATTATGAAATTGATAAAAAAGATAGCTGGATAGTTGCTGCTGCTGAAAAAAATTTGCCCATAGTTGTGCCGGGCTGGGAAGACAGTACGACCGGAAATATTTTTGCGAGTTATGTTATAAAAAATGAACTGAAAGCAAGCACCGTAAAAAGCGGAATTGAATACATGGTTTGGCTGGCAGACTGGTATAAACATAATTCATCAGGTAAAGGCGTTGGCTTCTTCCAGATTGGCGGCGGCATTGCCGGTGATTTCCCTATTTGCGTTGTACCAATGATGTACCAGGATCTGGAAATGCATGACATTCCATTCTGGAGTTATTTCTGCCAGATAAGTGATTCAACAACGTCTTACGGTTCTTATTCCGGCGCTGTTCCAAACGAAAAAATTACCTGGGGAAAACTTGACATTCATACGCCAAAATTTATTGTTGAAAGTGATGCAACTATTGTTGCACCTTTAATATTTGCATGGTTGCTTGGCTGGTAAAATTCATGCTTATGAACATTGAAGAATTATTTTTAGAAGCTGAATCAGACATAAAGAAAAATGCGCATGTAGATGCCTTGCGCAAGTTTGAAACCATCTTATATGATGAGCCTGATCATGCACCAACGCATAATTCACTTGGCTGGTTGTACAAAACACAGTTTGATGATTATAAAAAAGCAGAAATGCATTTTAAGGCCGCTATAAAAAGTGATAGCTGTTATCCGCATCCTTATTTTCATTATGCCATGCTGCTTACTGAAATGGAACGCTTTGATGATTTAAAGAAGCATCTTGAACGCTGCTTATCAATTCCAACTATAGAAAAATCATGGGTGTATTACCGTTATGGTTTGGCAGAAGAATTAAATATGCAATTTGATGCTGCAATAAATTGTTTTGAACGAGCTTTTCTTATTTCATTAAATGATGATAAGATAAAAGAATATAGAAATGATATAGAACGCTGCACTAAAAAAATGGAGCTTGCGCATAATCATAAAGATTGGATTGATGGCAGGAAGAATCAGACTAACTAGTGAAAATATTTTAGTAACATTACACATCAACAATCTAATAACAGAAATACCGGTTTGCAATTAATTTAATATCCTGTTTAACAGTTTAAAAAATTCAATTGAAGTCAAATAGGTTAATATTAATATTATTCACAATTATTGTGATAATTATTATCCATCACATAATTATTGCTTCACAAAAAAGTGCTGAAGAGAAGCAAAGAATTATTAATTTTCATGCACAGAGAAAGAAAGACACAGTTTGGCGTGGTGCAAATCATTCTCAAATTCCGTATTACAGTAATAGTGGTAAACTAATCTTGTATGGATATAAGTTGATAGCAAATACAAGTTTTTATTTGGGGCCGAAAGGAACTGTTGCGCATATAAGTAATGGCATGAATTGCCAGAATTGCCATCTTGATGGCGGCACCTTACCATGGGCAAATAATTTTGGTAAAGTATATTCAACGTATCCTTTATTTTATGCAAGAAGTAATTCGATTGAAAGTATTAATAACAGAATTAATGATTGCTTTGAAAGAAGTATGAATGGTTTAGCTTTAGATAGCAATTGCCGCGAAATGAAAGCTATTTATGCATACATAAAATGGCTGGGTAAAGATGTTGCGAAAGGTGATACTTTAGGTGGTACAACTATTATGAAACTGAAGTATATGACTGTTGCTGCAGATACCTTAAAAGGCAAAGAAGTTTATATGAATACTTGCAGCAGTTGCCATGCTAATGATGGACAAGGCAAATTGAACAATGATGGTACCGGATATATTTATCCGCCGCTTTGGGGCGGCCATAGTTATAATGATGGTGCCGGCATGTATCGCTTAAGCAGCTTTGCAAGTTTTGTAAAAAATAATATGCCTTTTGGAACGGATTATCATAATCCAAAACTTACTGATGAGGAAGCGTGGAATGTAGCAGCATTTATCAACAGCCAGCCAAGGCCGCATAAAGATCAATCAAAAGACTGGACAGACATAAAAAGAAAACCAATTGATTTTCCGTTCGGGCCTTACAATGATACTTTTTCTGAAACACAACATAAGTTTGGACCTTTCAAACCTATTCAGGATGCGCATAAACAAACAGCAGGCAACAACCAAAATTTTTCCAATCATAAAATACATGTATGAAACGTTCAATCATTTTATTATTATCAATCATTTTACTTACTGCTGCCATAAATGCTCAAACTACTAATGATGTTTTTGCTAAAAACAAAAGTTTTACCGGGGCTGTTGCTGATAAAGGAAATTATAATGCAATCTTTCAATTAGATAACGGCGATACTAACGTTATCAAAAAAACTTTCATCAACATAAATAATGCATTAAATGATGAAAGATTAAAAGACAAAATACATATTGAACTAATTGCATTTGCATATGGTACTAATGCTTATTTTAAAAACAGCAAGTACGAAAATGATTTAAGAAGTTTGGTTGAAAAAGGTGTTATTGTAGCACAGTGTAACAACACTTTAAAATTAAGAAAAATAAGCAGGGACAGTATTTATAACTTCATTGGCATTGTGCCCAGCGGAGTTGGCGAATTAATATTGCGTCAATCGCAGGGTTGGGCAGTAATTAAGCCATAACAAAGAGATGATATGTTTTACGTTTAAGTTGAGCAACGTGTAATTGTTTGTTGATTGATACAGCAAATATTAATTGTCGATTAAAGACTTTTGTCGATGTAAGAATGCAAAATGTAGAATAAGAAAACTAACCGCTAAACCAAATTCTACCTTTAAAAAATTCTATCATTCATCAAAACTCTTTTATGAAAAAAATTTTTTTCACTGTGTCTTTTTCTTTGCTGCTGCTACTCAAAAGCTATTCGCAGGGTTGTGTTGTTGCCCGCAACATTTCAGGTTTTGGTCAATACAATCTGGCAGAAAATTCTTTCACTACTTCTGCATGGGAATTAAACATCAACAACAGGTATTTTACTTCTTATCGTGATTTTGCTGGATCTAAGAATATCAATACACCAGCGCAAAATAAAAATGAAGTAAAAAGTTTTTCAACTGATATATTGGTTGAAAGATATTTAAACCATGGATGGTCTGTAGATCTTGACGTTCCCATAAGCGCAAACTCACGTACGAGTAATGCCGAACATGAAGGCCCGGGTACTCCAAGATTTACGACGCATGCTTTTGGATTGAATGATATAAGGCTTACGGTTTATAAATGGCTTATGAATTCGGTTACCGCACAAAAATTCAATTTACAAATCGGGCTTGGATTAAAATTGCCAACAGGCGATTACAGGTACGAGGATTATTTTCATACCAGCGATACAACAACAGTTTTAGCACCTGTAAATTTTGGTATTCAGCTTGGCGATGGCGGAACGGGCATTATAACCGAATTAAACGGCTACTACTTTCTCAGTAAAAATCTCAGCATGTATGGCAATTTGTATTATTTAATTACACCACGCGAACAGAATGGAGTGGCTACTACTGCAAAAGCACCACCACCCATCTGGGTTACAGTTAGTAACAATGTTACTTCTGTGCCAGATGTATTTTCAATCAGAGCAGGGTTTATTTATGATCTGAAAAATGTTGCTTTATCTGCAGGCTATCGGGAAGAAGGCCAACCTGTACATGACCTGGTTGGTGGAAGCAAGGGATTGAGACGTCCTGGCCATAATATTTCTGTTGAGCCCGGATTAATTTATAAGATGCAAAAAGTATCTCTTTACGCATACGTTCCAATTGGTGTTGCACACAGAATTAATCAAACTGTTCCGGATGAAATGATCAGCAAGATCACAGGTAAATATACAATTGGCGCCGGCGGTTCCGGCATTTATCAAATATTTGTAGGTGCAACATTTAAGTTATAAACTTGGAAGATGAACTTAAACAGGTTCAGCAATTTTATATTATCTGATAAATGGGCTGATAAAATACAACGGCATGTTACGTTATGGATATGCTTTTGCATTTACTTTTTCATTGTAAACTTTTTCCCGCAAAGCACAGATGATCTTGTAAATGCGAAGCCTTATCTGCTTGCATTTCAAAAAATGATTTATATACCAGTAAGTATTTTTTCAGCATACGTTTCCGGATATTTTTTATTGCCACGTTTTATTTTAAAAGGCCGGTATACTGGTTTTTTTGTTTTAATGCTGTTTTTGTGTTCTATTAATCTTGTAAGTGCATGGCTGCTTACAAAACTTTTCGTTGCAGAAACAAGCCCATTATCATTCAGCAAAATGCCAATGGCAATCAGAATTGCCCAGCCGATTATTTACGGGATAGGTCTCGGTCTTGCCGCCAGCGGGTTTGCAATCATAGTAAAATTATTAAAGTATCGTTACCTGAAACAAAAAGAAAATGAAACATTACAACGACAAAAAATCAATACAGAATTAAGACTTATTAAAACAAATTTTCATCCTCATTTTTTATCAGATGCGTTGAAGAACATTGCAAATCTTATTCGCAAAGATTCCAGTCAATCACCAAAAGTAATTTTACGATTATCTGAACTGTTAAGTTATATTTTATATGAAAGTGAAAAAGAAAGTGTGTCAGTAACACAGGAAATAAAAATGATCAGAGAGTATGTTGAACTCGAAAAAGTTTTTCACGCCGAAAGAATTATTGTACACCTCGAAGAAAGCAATAACACAGATGATATAAAAATTGCACCATTAATTTTATTATCACTTATTCAAAACACCTGTGAGCAGCTATTGATTTCGCTGCATCAAAAACTATTGCTTAATATAAAAATAAACGCACAGAACAAACAGCTTTTTTTTGAAATGCATTGTAACGGTTATCATGATACAATAAACGGTCTTTCTAATCCTGCATCAGCTTTAAGTAATGCGCTGCGCAGAATAGAGGTTTTATATGGAAAAGAAAATATGAATACCAGTTTTCAAAATGATTTCTTTTCCATAGCACTTGTAATAAAGCCGGAAGTTGCTTTAATAAGTTATGATGCAGGCCCGGTAGTAAAATCTTTGTATGAAACTGCATGAGTTAATATTTTCAGACGATCATAAACAAAGGCTAACACGTCATATAAGCTTTTGGTTGGCGTGGCTGCTATTTTCATCCTTTGTGCAATTAATACCAGCATCTGCTCCAGACAATATTTCGTTATACATGCTAATTTCTAATTACATCTTAAAGGCAATTGCGCGTATTCCATTTCAAATAATGTTTTGCTATTATATTGTTTATGTTTTAGTACCAAGATATATTTTAAAAAGAAAATTTAAACAAGCGATTATTTATCTTTTCTTATCAACATTTTTGCTGTACTGGCTAACTTATTTTTTTCTTACTCCAATATTTACCTTACTTAGTTTGCGCTGGGGCGGCAAGCCTTTCCCTCAATTTATCAGGTTTTTTTTCAGCTTTTATTCTAACATCAATTTTACAGGAGCATTGCCGGCATGTTGCTTTATGCTTGTAATAAAATATTACAAAAACTGGTTTATAAAGCAAAATGAAAGCGAAACATTATTGCGTGAAAATGCAAAAGCAGAATTACAATTACTAAAGGCGCAGGTGCATCCGCATTTTCTTTTTAATACTTTAAACAACATTTACTCCTATACATTAACCAGTAATCCTTATGCCGCCAATCTTGTAGATAAATTATCCGGCATGATTGATTATATGTGTACTGAAGGATATAAATCGTTGGTACCATTGGAAAAAGAAATTCAATTGCTGAATGATTATATTGAGTTAGAAAAAGTACGCTATGGCAATCGCTTAGATTTAAAGGTTGATATAAATGGGTATTTTGAAGATAAGTTTATTGCGCCGTTATTAATGATTCCGTTTGTTGAAAATTGTTTTAAACACGGCGCCAGCAAATTAAGAGGCAATCAATGGGTGCAAATGTTTATTAATGTTGATAACAAC
>CAZZXW010000029.1:0-15806 GCA_964658095.1 uncultured Parafilimonas sp.
AAGACACAACATCAACACACAACAAAACAATTTCATCATATAAACGAAGATAGAGTTTGGTGATGTTTTGTTTAATGATGATATAAAATTTAGAAATGAATTATAAAAAAATTGCTTTGTTTGCATTAATTACAATCACATGAAAACAATTATATTTATTGCAGCTATATTTTTTATTCATACCTCTTTTGCGCAATTGCCAGATAGTATTTCGCCTGCTGAAAAAGTGTATGGTCTTTCTAAATTCTGGCAGGAAGTAAACTACAATTTTGTTTACATAAACAGAATTGACCGTAAAGCATGGGATAGTACTTACAAGGCTTTAATAACGCAGGTTCAGCAAACAAAAAATGATTACGATTACTACAGGTTAATGATGAAGTTCTGCGCACTTTTAAAAGATGGACATACCAATGTTTGGTATCCCGATTATATAGGCAGTCTCTTGCTTACAAAAATGTTTGGCGATTACTGGTTTGGCTTGCAGAATATACAAGGTAAAGCTATTGTAACCGCAACACTTAAAAGTAAAATGAGTGAGATACCAACAGGCAGTGAAGTGATTGAAGTAAACGGCTTACCAACCTCGCAATATTTAAAAGATAGTGTTGAACCTTACATTTCAAGTTCTACAGATTATGTGTTGCATGACTGGGCCGTTGCTAATATGCTGCAGGGTTTGCCTGGCCAGCATTACAATGTAAAGATCAAACAGCCATCCGGTAAAATTATTTCACTTGACCTGGTCCATAGTCGTACAGCCGATACAGGTTTTATTCCTTCGTTTAAACAAGATAGCTTGTTAACTTTAAAGTGGTATGACAAAAACATTGCATACCTCGCATTAAACTCGTTTGGTGATTATAAGATTGATACGTTGTTCCGGGAAAGATTACCTGAATTATATAAAGCGAAAGCGCTTATTATTGATCTAAGAAATAATGGAGGCGGCAGTACTGACATCGGCACCAACATTCTTGAATATCTTACAAACGATTCTGTAATGCAGCATTCACGATATTATACAAGAGAAAATCTTGCAGCGTTTAAAGCCTGGGGTAAATATATTACGCCACAAGACACTGTAAATAATGCTTGGAATAAAAAAGCCTGGCTGGTTAATCATGATTCGCTTTATTATAGCTTTGATTATTCACCGGATACTTTTCATTTAAAAGCACAAAGGCTTGTTGTTCCAACTGCAATTCTTGTTAGCCATAATACAGCTTCTGCCGCAGAAGATTTTTTAATAAGTGCCGATGATCAGAAACACATGATCAAGATTGGCGAACGTTCTTTTGGCAGCACTGGTCAACCTTTTTTATTTGATTTGCCGCACGGTGGTGGTGCAAGGGTTTGTACAAAAAAAGATACTTATCCAAACGGAGATGAATTTGTAGGATATGGCGTAAAGCCCAATATTGAAGTGTCTTTGACTGTTAAAGATTTTACAGAAAAAAAAGACCCGGTTTTAGATGCTGCACTTAATTACCTGCATCAGCAATTAAAGCAGTAATGCAAATAATAATAAGATGATAACACAACGTTATTTTTGCTGATGCAACTTTCACCAATCGGCATTTTTGATTCTGGTTATGGCGGCTTAACGGTTTTGAAAGAGATACAAAAACAACTGCCGCAATACGATTATATTTACTTGGGTGATAATGCAAGAACACCATACGGCAACCGGTCATTTGAAACCGTATATCATTATACATGGCAATGCGTGCAATGGATGTTTAATCAGCAATGTCCATTAGTTGTGCTTGCCTGCAACACTGCATCGGCAAAGGCTTTGCGCAGCATTCAGCAAAATGATCTGCATAATTTTCCGGGTAAAAAAGTATTGGGAGTAATAAGGCCAACAACAGAAATTATCGGTGATTATTCTAAATCAAACCACATTGGTATAATGGCAACCAATGGAACCGTTCAATCGCAATCTTATTTAATAGAGATTGAAAAATTTTTTCCTGGTTTAAATGTTGTGCAGCAGGCTTGCCCGATGTTGGTTCCGTTAATCGAGAACAATGAATATGAAAACGAAGCAACAGACTACTTCATTAAAAAATATACTGATGAACTACTAAGTAAAGATGATAAAATTGATACGATTTTACTTGCCTGCACACATTATCCTTTAATTAAAAATCGCATTGAGAAAGTATTGCCAGAAAATATTCAAGTGGTTGCACAAGGTGAAATAGTTGCTGCAAGTTTGAAAGATTATCTGCAACGGCATGCAGAAATTGAGTCGCAATTATCATCCAATAAAACCACACAATTTTTTACAACAGACAGCGCTGAAGACTTTAATAAGCAATCAACTATTTTTTATGGTAAAGCAACCAATGCAAAACATATAGAATTATAAAGTTGTTTTGTTTCAATCTTTATAAATCCATTAGTTATTTTTGATGCAATGAGAAAGCAACTGCTTATTACAATTTGCATCTTTATCTTTTCACAAACTTATTGTCAGCTACCAAAAAACTTTGATAAATATGTTGACACAGTGCTTAGCATTTTCAACGTACCGGGCTTAAGCATTGCGGTTGTAAAAGATGATAAAGTCTTACTCGCAAAAGGTTATGGCATTAAGCATTTGAATGATACTGCAAAGATTGATGCGCATACTTTATTTCTTATTGCATCAAACACGAAAGCCTTTACAGCAATGGCTTTGGCAATGTTGGTAGATGAAGGAAAGATTCATTGGGATGATCCTGTTATCAATTATTTGCCATGGTTTAAAATGAGCGATGCGTGGGTAACATCGCAAATAACCATACGTGATCTGTTGGTGCACCACAGCGGCATACCGGCGTTTGCAGGTGATCTTTTAATTTTTCCGCCATCAACTTACACAAGAAAAGAGATCATTGAAAAGTTGAAGGATATACCGATTGTAAACAACTTTAGAACAACTTATGCTTATGATAACATTTTATACATTACTGCCGGTGAACTGATTGCAACCGTTAGCGGAATGAGCTGGGAAGATTTTATAAAGACAAACATCTTTGATAAGATCGGCATGAATGAATCTGTATCAAGATTTACTGATCTTACCAAAGAAAAAAATATTGCAACGGGTCACATATTGCTGCATAATAAAGTAACACCTGCCGAACAATTCTTACAGGAAGATATTGGTGATGCAGGTAACCCTGCGGGTGGTATTGCAAGCAATGCAACAGACATGGCAAAATGGATGATAACAGAACTTGATTCAGGCAAAACCTTAACGCATGATTCATTGATAAAGGCAAGTGACATTAACCAGCTATGGAAAATAGTTACGCCATTAAATGTAAGCACAGTTCCGGAATCGCTGAAACCTTCGCAGATGATAAGTTATGGTTATGCATTAGGTGTGCGTGTATATAATTATGGCAAGTATAAAATCATCAGCCATGGCGGCACGCTGGATGGTTTTGTTTCGCATGTATTGCTGGCGCCTGATCTAAAGCTGGGCATCACGGTTTTAACCAATCAGCAAACAACCGGCGCATACTGGAGTATTATCTATCATTTGCTTGATTATTACATAAAGAATCCGGACTTCAACTGGATCAAAGGTTATAAAACATTACTTGATTCATCAATGGTGCAATGGCAAAGAGATTATGACAGCACTGTTGTAAAGCCTGATCCATCTGCACCAAAACCAATTGACCTTGATAAGTATATTGGCGCTTATCATAACTCATTTTATGGCGAACTTATCATAAGCAGAGATTCATCATCAAACTTAAAATTTCAGTTCAGCCAAACACAACAATTTTATGGCAGGCTTCAGCCATTTCAATATGAAACATTCAATGCAATTTTTCAAAATCCTTGTTTAAGGGCAGATGGATATTTAAGTTTTATGCTCTTACCAAATGGCAAGGTCGAGAGCTGTAAATTAAAACCAACTGATCCCGACACAGACATGGATTTTTCTGATTTAATCTTTACAAAAACTAAATAACATGAGCACATCATATAATAAAGGAACAGCGGCCGTTTGGGCAGGCGAAGGCAATGTAAACACCAAAGGCGCAGCAACAACGCCGATAGTAAACAGCGTCGCATTTTCTTATAATGATTTAGATGAATGGTACGATGTATCAAAAGGTAATAAAGAAGGTTATATCTATAGCCGCAACACAAACCCAACGGTTGCAGCACTGGAAGAAAAAATTCGTGTGCTGGAAAATGCAGAAGCAGCTACATCTTTTGCAACAGGCATGGCAGCTATTAGTAACAGCTTGTTTACATTTTTAACAGCAGGTAAAAAAGTGGTTTCGATAAAGGATTCTTATGGTGGCAGCAGTAAATTGTTCTTGGATTTTTTTCCAAAGTACAATATTGATGTTGAGCTTTGCGACACAACCGACCATGATGCACTCGAAGCAGCAATAGCAAAAGGTTGTGATGTTGTTTACCTTGAAACACCGACCAATCCAACACTAAAAATTGTAGATATTCAACGATTGAGCAAAGCTGCAAATGCAGTGGGTGCAATTGTTATGGTTGATAATACGTTCGCAACGCCCATTAATCAAAACCCTTTGCAGCTTGGTGCTGATCTTGTATTGCATAGTGCTACAAAATTTTTAAATGGCCATTCAGATGCAATGGGTGGATTGCTTGCAGGCAAGAAAGAACTCGTACAAAAAGTTTTTCATTTCAGGGAGATCAATGGTGCCAGTTTGCAGGCTGATCCCGCTTATATGATTGCCCGTGGCATGAAAACATTGGAGTTAAGAATAGAAAGACAAAATGCTTCAGCTTTAAAAATTGCGCAGTATTTAAAAGCGCATAATAAAGTAAGCGATGTGTTTTATCCTGGTCTTGAATCGCATAAAGGGCATGACATTGCCAAAAAACAAATGCGTGGTTTTGGTGGCATGATGAGCTTTTCTTTGAAGGATGGATGGCCGGGTGTAAAGAAATTTTTGCCTTCATTAAAACTTGCACATCTCGCAGCCAGCTTAGGTTCTGTAAGTACATTGGCTGGTCCGCCACGCACAACAAGCCATGTTGAATTAACGGAAGAACAACGCAAACATTTGGGCATTCCTGAAGGCTTGATACGTTATTCTGTTGGTATTGAAAATGTAGATGATTTATTGAATGATATTGAAACTGCGTTGAAGATTATTTGAACCGGGATTGAGCAGATTAAAGATTTGATGGAATAAAAATTTGAAGAATGCCTAAAGTAAAGTCTTGTGCACTTGCTGCATGTTTATTTTTTTTATTGTTAATGCAGACATTTGCGCAGCAACATACATTTAAAGTAATTCCGTTAGGCGTTTATGGTGGTAATGATGAAAGCAATCTTTCATCTTACATGATTGGCGTAACAGGTTCTGATAACTATGTTTGTCTGGATGCAGGCACATTGCATGATGGTATTCAAAAAGCGGTTGATGCAAAATTATTTTCAACAAATGCAGAAACAGTTTTAAAAAAGAATATTCAGGGTTATCTTATTTCACATCCGCATCTTGACCATGTGGCTGGCTTAATTATCAACTCACCGAATGATTCCAATAAAAATATTTATGCACTGCCTTTTACTATTCAAACTTTAGAAGACAAATATTTTAGCTGGAAAAGCTGGGCAAACTTTGGTGACGAAGGTGAAAAACCCTTGCTTAAAAAATATCACTATGTAACTCTGATTGAAGATTCTGAAGTTGCTTTAAACAATACAAACATGTTTGTTACAGCCTTTGAGTTAAGCCATTCTAATCCTTATAAAAGCACTGCATTTTTAATCAGGCATGATTCATCGTATGTTTTGTATTTAGGTGATACCGGCGCAGATTCAATTGAAAAATCAAACAAGCTTGAGGTATTGTGGCAACATATTACGCCGCTTATTAAAACTAACCAACTCAAAGCAATTTTTATAGAAACTTCTTTTCCTGATGAACAACCTTTATCGCAATTGTTTGGCCATCTCACACCTGCTTTATTAATGAATGAACTGCAACAACTCGTAACATCATCAGGCATTAAAAATTTACAGCAGGTGAAAATTATTATCACGCATATCAAACCTGTTGGCAATAACGAAGTATTAATTAAAAAAGAATTGAATCAACTAAACACAATGCATTTGAACTTGATTTTTCCGCAACAAGGTCATCAGCTTAATTTATAAAACCGGTTGTTCACTATTCGTTCTTAATTATTCATTGCTTCAACATTTTCACCACAATCTTATCAATTGGTAATGAAACAGCGTCTTCATTAAGATCATTCCATTCAACCCATCTTAAAACTTCGCTTTGGCCTTTTGAATCAGCAATTTGTTCGGGTAAAAAATCAAAAAGTTTTGTTTTGATTGAAAGCTTACTTAAATCATCATCCGTAGAAACAAAATAATAAATAGAAATGATCTGGTCGTTTGCATTAAACGCAGATTGCTGGTAATAATCGGTTGTATAAATATGTTCACCAACAGTAACATTCAAACCTGTTTCTTCTTTAAACTCACGTTTTAAACAATCACGTGTGCCTTCGCCCAATTCTAAACCACCACCAGGAAATTTTGTAAAATAATCACCGCGTATAAATTCATCACTTAATAAAACACGTTTGTTTTCACCTATCAAAATTCCATATACACGAACAGTAATTTTAGAAATTGCCATGTTGCAAGTATAACTAATATCATCAGCACATGCTAAATCATTTTATATTTAAGGCTGAAATAATTTATATGAAATCAATCATAGCATCTTTATTATTTACAATAATTTGTTGCGGTGTTGTAAGCGCACAGCAATCACCTTTTGATACAACTATTTATGGCCGCAATCCTGCAGCCGGCCATTGGTTACAAACACGTGGATTAAAAATGTATTATGAAATTTATGGACAAGGTGATCCGCTGCTCATCATTCATGGCAATGGCGGTTCTATCAACAATTTTTTATACCAGATTCCATACTTCTCAAAAGAATATAAAGTGATATTAGCCGACAGCCGTGCACAAGGCAAGTCAGCAGATAGTTTGAATGATTCATTAAGTTATGAAATGATAACGGATGATCTTAATGCTTTGCTTGATTCATTGCATCTTGATTCTTGTTACGTGATTGGCTGGAGTGATGGCGGCATTGAAGGTTTGCTGCTTGCCATTCGCCATCCTGATAAAGTAAAAAAGCTTGCTGTAACCGGCGCTAACTTAACACCAGATACAAGTGCTGTTGATCCGTTTGTATACAACTGGGCTATGAATTATAATAAGCAACTGCAATCAAAACCTAAAACATTGCAAAATAAAAATGAATTGAAACTGGCGCATCTGCTTTCTTATGAACCACATATTTCATTAGATCAGTTGCATACAATTAAATGCCCAACGCTGGTAATTGGCGGCGATCATGATGCGCTGTTGCCAAAACATACTATGCTTATTGCAGATAATATTGAGAAATCATATTTATGGATCATTCCAAACTCCGGCCATTCAACACCGGTATATAAGAAAGATCAGTTCAATGCAGTGGTTGATGATTTTTTTAAAACGCCTTACCGAAAGATTGAAGGCTTTGGAAAATTTGAATAAAGAATTGGAGCTCTCCTCGTTCATCAATCTATAAGCTTTAGTACGGGCTTTACGTTACAAGTCCTCATTCCGCTGCGCTGCATTGCGGGCTTTCCACTTCAATCCCGCAGCCGCTCATCAGTTATCTAAAATTTAACTGTTGATATTGCTTGTTACTATTCTTCATTCTTAATTATTCATTATTCATCATCTTTGCACGCTTTAAAATAACAGCATGAAGGTTTTTAAGTTCGGTGGCGCCAGTGTAAACAGCATAGAAAGAATTGAACAGGTAAAAAATATCATATCATTATTCAACAATGAAAAACTGGTGATTATAATTTCTGCAATGGGCAAAACAACCAATGCATTAGAGAAAGTAGCAGAAGCCTTTTACGCAGGCAATAAAGATGAAGCATTGCAATTATTCACGCTTATAAAAAATCAGCATTTAACAACAGCAAAATATTTACTGGTTACACATTACAATGCATGCGCTGAACATCTTAATACTTTTTTTACCGAAGCAGAATGGTTGCTGCATGATAAACCTGTTCGCACTTATGATTATTATTACGACCAGGTTGTTTGCATTGGTGAATTATTAAGCACCACCATTATAAGTTATTATCTAAATGAAGCTGGCATTGCCAATAAATGGATAGATGTTAGAGACATCATCCGCACAGACAATAATTTTCGTGATGCAAATATTGACTGGAACTATACAGCAAAAAAAGTTAACGAACTAAGTTTTGAGCTAACGGTCAACGGTCAACAGTCAACAGTCAATTGTATTCTTACACAAGGCTTTATTGGCAGCACAGATGAAAATGAAAGCACAACGCTTGGCCGTGAAGGCAGTGATTATACAGCCGCTGTTTTTGCCAATCTTTTAAATGCGGAAAGCCAGACAATCTGGAAAGATGTGGAAGGTGTTATGAATGCTGATCCCAAACAATTTCCTGATGCCCAATTGATGCCTTTATTAAGCTTTGATGAAGTAATTGAAATGGCTTATTATGGTGCACAGGTTATTCATCCAAAAACTATAAAACCTCTACAAAACAAAGGCATTCCGCTGCATGTGAAATGTTTTTTAGATCCTTCATTGCCCGGCACTATCATCTCAAAAAAATCAATTAAAAATTTACCACCGATCGTTATCATTAAACAAAAGCAGGCACTCATACATTTACACAGCCAGGATTTTTCTTTTGTTGGTGAGAAGCCAATGAGTGAATTATATAAAATGCTTGGCGAACTAAACATTAAACCAAACCTTATACAAACCGGTGCTGTAAGCCTGCAATTATGTTTGGATGACCGCAGCGAAAAGATTGAACAGCTTGCTGCTGCAGCCAGTAATATTTTTGATGTGCAGGTTGAAAAAGATCTATCGTTGTTAACAATACGGCATTACAATAATGAACTGCTTTCAAAAATGACAACTGATAAACTGGTTATTCTTCGCCAGCAAACACCGGAAACAGTTCAGCTTGTTTATAAAGAAATTTAAAAGCGTAACTGAAAAAAATACACCGGCTATTGGCCTTGTTTATCTTTGTAACAAACTTAAGTTCGTTACAATATCAGTCAAGGCTACGCCTTATGTTTGCAAGAAAGAACGATTGAATAATTTTATATAATTTGCTGTGGCTACATTTGTGCTGTTATGGGGAATTAGCTCAGTTGGCTAGAGCGTTTGCATGGCATGCAAGAGGTCACCGGTTCGAGCCCGGTATTCTCCACTTTTTTTTAACGATGCTTGTTAGCTCCAACCTCTACCAATTACTAACATCATAAATCAGGTTCACATCAATTTGTGTAAATGATTGGAATAGTTTATGAAGTAATAATGTAAACAATAGTTATGACCCTAAAAACCTTTTTTAAAACTTATGTGTTACGTGCATTAATACCTGCTGCTATATATTGTATCGCAGTTGTCATATTTCTTATGAAAGAAAGTTACACTTCAATATGGATTTTATTTTTAGGCAACGTAATATTTATGATTTCTCTTGCCATATGGATTTATATAATTAACCGTTCTGAAAAGTTTGAAGGCTCGCCTGTAACTTCAACTTTTTCCGGCCATATACTTTCGATAACAGGTGCTGCTATTGCTGTAATACTTTCTGTTATTCTATATTTTATATTTGATTTTGCTGTTCACAGTTCAAATGGTGAAGTATTGCAGCATGCTCCCGGAAGTTTTTCCACAACTGCAAGTCATCAAATGTTGTTAATACTTATTATTATTACTGCATTAGGTAACACAGTGTCAGGTTTTTTAGCTGCTTTATTAACCTCGTTTGATGTAAGTAAAAAAACGCCTGAATAATTAAAGTACACTTTTGAATTTGTATAAATTTAGTTGAAGATGTAGCCTGGTAACATCATACTATTTAATTAATCCTTGGTAAGTATTCAAAATTTTAAGCAGCACGCCGTTCGTCCAGCCAAAGCCATCCTGCGATGGATATTCGCCGCCGCCAGCCAGCGTATCTGTGTCTACTACATTATATTTTTCCATTAGCTTGCCGGTGCTTTTATATACTTTAATATTCAATTGTGCCCAGCGCTGCGCAACTTCTTTTGCAAGTAAAACTTCACCATAATCGTCAAGCGCTTTTATTGTTATCCATTGCAATGACGCCCAGCCATTTGGTGCATCCCATTGCTGGCCTGTATTAATTAATGTGGTAACAACACCACCAGGCTTTAAAAAATGTTTGCGTATAACATCAGCCGCTTTTATAATAGTTTCAGACTTTGGTATATCAAAAAAGAAAGGCGTTATACCAGCAATGGTTTTTTGTTCACTTAATTTTTTTGTATTGATATTATAATCATAAAACCAGCCTTCTTCTTCATTATAGAAATGTTTGTTGATTGCATCTTCTCTAAGCAAAGCCAGCTTTGTATAATGCTCTTCTTCAGTCTTATTATTTGCATGACGATAAGCTAACGCCAATGAAGATTCAAGATTATACAACAAGCAGTTCAAATCAACCGGAAGTATATTTAAAATATCAATCGCTGTAAATGTTTTACCATCTTTAAACCAGCGACCGCTAAAATCCCAGCCGCTTTCACAGGCTGCACGCAGGTTTTGAAACAGCAGTTTTTCATCTCCATTATATGTTGATGCAAGTTTATTCTCTTCGTAATAAGCTTCAGGCCTTGGCTTATCTAACTGATCATAATAACGGTTTAAAATGCAACCATCAGGCAATTGAATTACATGTTTTGTAGGTTGCGTTTTATCCATCCAGAAATCATATTCTTTCTGCAAAGCATCCACGTATTTTAACCAGGTAAATGTGCCTTTATGTGTTGACAGTAATTCAACCATTAAAGAAAAATAAGGCGGCTGCGAACGGCTTAAAAAATAAGTGCGGTTGCCATTAGGCACATAACCATATTGATTAATAAGGAATGCAAAATTCTCAATCATATTTTCAATCACATCCCATTTATGGCTCACAGCCAAACCAAGCATGGTAAAGTAAGAATCCCAATAATATATCTCTCCGAACCTGCCTCCGGGAACTATATATGCATGCGGCAATGCAATAAGCGAGCTGCCTTCAACAGGCTTATCTGCACTGCGTTGCAGCACATTCCACAACTCTTCAATATGCTCAACAATATTTTCTTTTATATCTGTATGATAAGATGCACTTGCAGCGGGCAATGCAAAATTATTTTCTACAAATTTTTTAATATCGTCATTAGAAAGATCATCTTTTCTAAGGCTGTTATAATCATCAACAATATCTGCAGGCTTTCTTTTTGGCGTACAATCAACAAAGGTTTTATTATCAGGAAAAATTCTCTTTAACTGCACATCTTTAAACAATTCACCATATAATTCAGCTGGCGTTTGCATAGATTATTTTTATAAATGTAAATTAAGTAACGAAGTAAGATTTTAATATATTTATCTTTAATAATATTTCCATCCAACAATTTATTGATTTGTAATGATGATAACACAATAGGTTATTTATGAAAAAACTGTTGCTTTTAATTGCTTGTATTATTTTTTATAATCTAATATTTTGTCAAAGTGGTGATGGTTTGTCAGGCTTTTTGAACAAGAGTTTAACTGAAATTTTAAAAGAAAGAAATGACTCGCTGAGCACTGAACTTAATAGTGTTACCAACGATCTGGAAGACAAAGAAAAAGAATCTGGTTACAAAAGTTCTTCTTACAATGAAAGCATACAATTTCTTTTATTTCTTGCAAAGTTGGAAAACAATCAACCGCTAACAGGCAACGATTCTATTTTTATAGAAGCTGCAGATCCCGCTGATTCCATTTATAATTTAGTGATTAATGAAGGCGCTTTAGATATTTTAGATCAAACCACTTCTCCATCAAAAAGTGGGGAAAATGTTTTTTTTGATGCATTTCCTAAACTCAAACATTTACTCCTTACTCACAAACTGGTAGTTAGAACACAAACTATCGCAGGCGCTGAAGCTCCTGCGATAACATTGCCACCGCTGCCACTTTTCGCATCAAATAATGCATCTGTAAAAGATAAAAAAAAGATAGCAGGTTTATGGTTAAATTATATAAACCAGGCAAGTTCTATTTGTAATTTTCCGCAGTCAGAATTAATAAAATATTTTACAATAGAAAAAGCAAAAGTACCAGATGCAAATTTGGATAAGCTGATTGAGTTAAGGCAAAAATGCGCTATGTTCATACAAGTAAAATATTGCCATAAATGAAAAAGAATCTTTTAATAATATTCATGCTTTTTTACGTGTTTGCGCATGCACAAGACTCCACTAAAGAAAGCATGAACGACTTTCTTAGGCAAGTTGATACCATGCACGTTCCGGATTCTTTTAAAACCCAATTTGATACTTACGTAACGCCTGATACTTCGGCGCAGCAAATGCGCAAAGCTGTATTCTGGTATACTTTCAACCAAAACAGAAAAGTATTTCAATGGCAATACATCAGCTCAATACTTATCTTTTTTCTTGTAGTGATAATTGTACTTATTGGTCTTTACTTGTCATACCTGCAATTTAAAATGGCTACTAAAATGATGATGTTGCCACCGCCTGCAGACAAGCCGGATAATAGCGCAGGTTATGTTGATATGATGAAAGCAGATATGGAACTTGGCAAAGAGGGCATTAAAATAAATACAGCCGTTATTGGTCTTATTATTCTTGCACTTTCGCTGGCATTTTTGTTTTTATACCTTAAATATGTTTACCCTATAAGCATAGTAAAAACAACATGATTTTTTCCTATAAAGCAAGCTGATATTTTAAGCAATAATAAAACCTGGTGATTTATATAAAAGGATGTGCAGAAACACATTCCGCATTGCTTGTTTTAACTATGAGATAAAACTTAAATCTGTTTTGTTTTATTCTATTTATTGCTTTTGTAACCGCATTAACCTGTGATTTGTTGTTTCTGCTATTATTTGCGTTTTGGCATTCATTAAGAACCACAAAGCGAGTATGGAACCATAGCTTCCGCCGCGTTCTACCCATTCAAAAATTTCCCAGTGCGGATAAAAAAGTTCACTGGTAATTTTCCATATAAAAAGTATAATTAATGCAAATAATAAAGGACGAATTAATACGGATAACGCTGCAAGAATTTCTACTGAACCAACTATGTGTGCAATGTTTGAAGTGTTTGCAAAGCCTAATGATTTGTATTCATCAAGCAAGGCTTTTTTTTCAATAAGATTAAGCCAGCCATGGCCAAGAAATAATAAGAACACAACAATACGTAAACATGTTTTTACATGCTTTAAAGTTTGCTCACTATTATTTATTTGTTGAAGCGTTAAAGGCTTAAACCACTTGATAGTTTCTTTTGTATAAGTCAAAAATAATAATGCAAGCGGAGCGCCATAATTGCCTGCACGTTCTATACATTCAGCAAAAGGTTCACCCGATAATGGCCGCAACATTGCTGTCATAAATCCCCATACAACAAGCCATGCAGCAACAATTTTTAACGGATAAAAAAGTATGATCAATCCAAAACAAATATCAATCGTTCCAACAAAAGGCATTAATGTATAAGCCGCATCATGACCTATACCAAACACAGCAAAATAGTGTGTCCATATTTCTTTTGTAATGATACCAAATGCACCGTGACCAATAAAACACATGGCACTTGCAATGCGCAGCGTATAATAAATTTTATTTGTTTGATTAAACGCTGACATATTAATGCGTTGAAGCCGTTTCTTTTTTTGTAAACATTAATCTATCCATCACAAGGTCGCCGATGCGAATACCTTGATTACGTCCTTCTGTTACGGCTTGCCAATAATGAATGCCACCATAAAAACGGCTGCGTGAAACTTCCCATGAGCAACCTGAAAATGACGTAAAGTTTCGGTCTTTAAAGCCCCAGTCTCTTTCTGATGAATCTGTGAATGAAACTTTATCACCATATACTCTTGATAAAAATTCAGCAGCAGCAGCAGAGATAACTGAATGCCCGCTGATGTATTCTGGAAAAGGTGGTGTTTGCAAAAAAGGTTTCCAGTTAGGATCAATGTATTGATTGATGTAGGTTTCCGGCCGTATCATATCATACTTATATTTATAATACCAGCATGCAATAAAGCCATCAAACATAGCAACCGAAGCGCCCGTATAATTATATACTGTCTGATACCAGTTTGCCTTTTTCTTTAAACTTACATTACCAACAATTTCCATCCAGTGGCCAGGCGGTGTCATTGCTTTTGTAGCAAACATTACGTGCCCTTCCTGGTGCATTTTAAATGAATTGCAATCCCAGAAATTTGACATCCATTGCTGTGCATCATTCAACGCATTTACTGTATCATATACCTGCCTTGCCCATTTATAAAATGTGCTGTTTGAATCTTTGCTAAATGGCGGCGGCGGAACAATATTAAATTTGCTTGCAGAATCAAGTGCCAGTGTTCTTATCGTTTGCCATTTGGGTTCAACCGCATCAAAATAACCAGGCGGTGTTGGCGACCAATGTCCATCCAATCCTGTTACGGTAAATTTTGATCCGCGTGTTTTTCCATAATTATCTTTTTTTGCCCAGGAAATAATTGAATCCGCAACACGGCTCCCATAATTTACAGAGCTGTCAAACATTTCGGTTGTTATGTTTGTATGTTCAGCAAGATTCTTTATTGAATCAATCAAAGCATTCATTTTGTCTTCAGAAAAAGTAAATTGTTTTCCAACTTTCGTCATTGCAATTATTGATGCAAATGGAAAATCTACCTGAGCTGGTTTTGCAGGTGAAGGAATGTTGTTCAGGCTTTTTATTCTGCTTTCAAGCGTGGTATAATGATGGCCTTCTTTTGATAATACTTCATAAGCTGCAAGGTTGGAATAAGCAAAAATTCTTGATGCAACCGGTGGATTAAATATGTCGTAAATGATTACATAATTTAATTGATGCATCGTATTACAATACAAGTTAGGATCATGCAATACTGTTTTATAATCTTTTTTATTACATGATGTAAGTGCGATAATAATTATCAAACTAAAAACAACTCTTTTCATTTTCACATTCCGATTTTAAAAAATACACTGCTAAGACTAACAGCGTTATTGCTTGTATTATGAGAAAAAAATTAATAATTAAACTGGTGTTACTGCAACATACCCTTTCTCGGCAAGCATTTCACCCATTGGCGCAAAATCTTCATCAGTTTCAGGCGCCCATGTAGCAAGCCCGTCAACATAACGGTTATACATGCAAAAAGCGGCGGCTATCAAAACAGTATCATGAATTTCTTTATCAGTTGCACCTGCTTCTTTTGCATTTGTTATGTGAGTTAATGTTACATGCTTTCCGCCTTTTTGCACCTGCTTTGCTATATCAAGCAAGGCACGCATTTTAGGCGAAACTTTAGTTTGCTGAAAGCCATTTTTTATATCGCTGATAAAAGAAACCGGCTGCTTTAATAATGAAGCAGCGGCAGCACCGTGTGAAGTATGGCAGAAGTGACAATCATTCCAATATGATACTGATGATGCAATCATTTCTCGTTCTACACGTGTTAATGTAGAATCATTTACAAGTAATACTTCTGCAAGTTCATTCAAAGGCTTTGCAGTTTCCGGGCTGAAATGCATCAACCCAATTATACCAGGTAAATCTTCGTTCGTAAGTTTTATATGAGCCATATATTTATTGATAATTATTTAAAAAAACACTGCTAAGACTAACAGCGTGTATTGCTTG
>CAZZXW010000030.1:0-8396 GCA_964658095.1 uncultured Parafilimonas sp.
ACCATCATCAGGTTTTCAAAGCACACAGTTTAGGTTGATTGAAGCAACACTTGGTTTAGAAATGCAAAAGCGCCATCAGCAGGATTATTATAAAAGAACAAACGCTGGCGGCTTTACGCAAAACGACTATGAGAAAATAAATAAAAAAGAAGCTGATCAAAACTTATTGCAGCTGATAAATAAGTGGCTTGAAAGAATGCCTTTTTTTAAAGACGAGTTCTGGCAGAACTACAAGACTGTTTCAAATGAAAATGAAACAGGTCATATTTTTTGGAATGATTACCGGCATATTTACAAAGCAAGCTTAACAGCAAGAGAGTTAAACAAAATAATTGATTTTGATTACACACTTTTTAATAAGATAAATGCTGATTCAGATGAAACGCAACTGAAAATACTGCGCAGTAATTTTTCTGCTGCTGCTTTGCGGGCTGCTTTGTTTATAATGCTGTATCGTGATTTTCCGGTTTTTCAAACATCATATCAAATATTAAATGCGCTTATTGAAACAGATAATTTGTTAAGTAACTGGCGGCATAAACATTTAATTATGGTAAGGCGAATGATTGGGTTACGTGTGGGAACAGGTAACACTTCTGGTGAAGGTTATTTGCAAGGTGCTTTAAGTAACCATTATATTTATCGTGATCTTTCTGCATTATCCACTTACTTAATAGAAAGAAGAAATTTACCGAAGCTGCCGAATGAACTGGTAAAGCATTTAAGTTTTGCAATGGATTGAATTTACTCTGGCAAAACAGCATTATATAAATAAATCGGAGAAATAAACTACACGCCATAGAAAAATTTTTTTTTGCAAAAGAAGCCTTACATTGTAAATCATTTTATCACTTTAAAAATCATCTATGAAGAAAAATTTACTCTTATTTACTTTACTATTTATTGCAGCATTTGTAAATGCGCAATCATCAGGTTATTACAAGCAAAACTTTGAAGGTGCAAGCTTTCCACCAACAGGCTGGTTAACTATAAACCGTGCCGGTACGAATGTATGGCAACCTTCAGTAACGGTAGCGCATTCAGGTATTAAAAGCGCTTTTTCAAATTACAACTCTCCAAGAGGCGTTAATTACTTGGTTACACCACAGTTTACCGTAGCTACAGGAGATTCGGTTACTTTTTGGTTTACACCACAGTTTAACGGGTATCCTGATACCTTGTATGTACAGGCTTCTACAACTAATACAAGTGCTACTTCTTTTACTACAACACTTGCTACTTTTTATGATGGTGGTAATTATCCAACTGCGGGAACTTGGTTAAGAGGTTCTGCTGACCTTTCTGCCTTTGCAGGCCAAAAGATTTATCTGGCATTTAAGCATGTTGACCTGGATGGAGATGGTGTTTATGTTGATGATGTAGCAATCGGCACACCACCTTCAAAAGATGTTACAGCATTAAGTATTGATGTGCCGTCAATCGTTCAAACCGGCGCAACACTTTCGCCGAAGGCAACTTTTCAGAACATAGGTTCTCAAACACAAACGTTTGATGTTACTTTAACCACAGGTACTTATACTTCTACAAAAACAATTAATGCACTTGCGCCGTTAGGTACCCAACAGGTAACATTTGATGATTATTCGTTGCCATCTTCACAAGGCAGTATTAGTTTAACTGCATATTCTTCTCTGGCAGGTGATATTAACCATAAAAATGATACTGTTCGGGCTTCAGTAAGTGTGATAAATTATTTCGCAAATAAAGGATGGATAATATCGAATGATCTTCCGGAGCCTTTGTTTGGTAATGCTATAACAACTTATTTTAAAGGAACAAGCCCGAATGACAGCGCTTACATTTTCAGCATTGGCGGTTCAAACGATAATGGCGAAATTGTTGGCAGCACGTATAAGTTTAATGTTAAAACAAAAACATGGACGGCACTTTCCGCAATGCCACTTCCACGTTACGGAGGCAGTGCGTTTGCATATAACGGCAAAATATATTACGTAGGTGGTTATACAGATGCCTTTGTTCCAACATATCATGTTTCAGTTTATGATATAGCAACAGATACTTGGGGCGAAGGCGCACCTTTACTTGCCTCAATAGGTGATTATGGTGGTTGCCAGTATCATGACTCATTGTATTATGTTATTAACGGATATAATGGCGCCACTGATCTTAAAACAGTTTATGTTTTTAATGCTGCTTCTGGTACATGGTCTTCCGCAACAGGCTTTCCTGGTACAGCTGCTGATGGTAACCGTGCAGGTATTATAAACAACACTATTGTAACTGTTGGCGGGTACAGCCAGTCTCAACAAACACTGCTTTCTCAGGCTTACACCGGTGTAATTGATCCTGCCAACTATAAAAAAATTACCTGGACAAAAATTGCAAGTTATCCGGCAGGCCCTACATCCCGTCTTGGAGCGTCAAGCTTAGAAGATACCGAATTTTCAACAGTGTATTTTACAGGTGGGTTTGATAATGTAAACGCAAGTATTGGAAAGAAAGATACATGGGGATATGATGTTACAGCAGGAGCATGGCAAAAAGGTCCGGATAAACCAACCGGAGTTTCAAATATTAGTGACTTTTCTCCTTTTGTTTACATGGATACATTATATATAGCAAGCATTGGTGGCTTTGATGGCGTTGAAACGGTAAGTACAAATGAATGGCTTGAAATAGGTGCAGTAAACACTGTACTTGCTGTGCATCTTGTTGATCTTACAGCGGCGCTTCAAAACAATAAAACAGTATTAAACTGGAAGGCTTCTGAAGATGGAACTGGTGGCTATTATATCATTCAGCGTTCAGCCGATGCAATTCATTTTGCTGATATTTCAGGTAGAATAAATGCCGGCCAGGCATCTGCTGTAAAAGCGTATACAGGTTATGATGCGTTGCCGTTAAAAGGATATAATTATTATAGAATAAAAATAGTAAATGCTGATGGAAGCGTTAATTATTCAGGTATAAAAGCTGTAAATAATAATTCTGCGGATGCTATTGCTTATGCAGTAAATATTTATCCAAACCCAACGCATGGCTTACTTAATGTAATACTGCAAAACAACAGTGGCAGTGATAAAGTAATTGGTATTACTGTAACAGATGTTGCAGGACGAAAAATTCTTAATGAGAATAAAACAGTTAGTGGTTCATTAAGCCTGTCATTTACATTAAAGCCAGGAACTTACATTGTTAACCTGCTATCAAAGGATGGCACATGGAAACAAAGTGAGAAAGTGGTTGTACAATAACCTGGTTATATAAATAGAAAGCCGCCTTTATTTAAGGCGGCTTTTTTATTTTAAGACGATAATAAAATTAATAACCCCAGCCTTTTATAATTTCAAAATCTTCTCTAACACTGTCAACAGGTGTTTGGGTTTGATAAGATTCCTGTTCAATTATAAACTGCGTAGTGCCGCCATGCATGCGTGCATAATCTACAATTTCTTTTACGCCAAGAATGCCTTTCCCCAAAACAGTGCTTTCAAATTTATCATCCATTTCACCTTTACTGGTTGATGGTATTTCATCTTTCACATGCATCAATTCAAATCTGCCCGGGTATTTTTTTATAATATCTATTGCCTTGCCACCTGCACCATACATATTGCCAATATCCATTTGTTGCGCTACTAAATTTTTATCTGTGTTTTGCAAAATATAATCATACAAATTACCATCACCCATTTTAGTAGTAAATTCAAAGTTGTGGTTATGATAGCCAAATTTCATGTTATACTTTTTGCATAACTCACCACATTTATTAAACATCATCATGCTCTTTTTTAATAAGTCCGTGTTGGTTCTAACATCTTCATCAAGCCAAGGGCTTATAACGTATGTCTGACCAACGGTTGATGCATCTTCAATTGTTTGCTTCCACTTATCAGTAAAATCATTTTTTGCATCATCCCAATGTTCAGTGCCCATAACGCAATGCCCGCTTGGCATATTCAGGTTAATGTCAGTCAAAAGTTTTTTAAAATCAACCGGTGAATAGCCGTAAAATTTTCTATCCACATAATTCGCATGTTCAACATTGCGATAACCAATAGCAGCTGTTTTTTTCAATGTGCCTGAAGCGTCGGTTTTCATATCGTCACGCACTGAATATAATTGCAGTCCAAGCATATCTTTGGAAGCGTTTGATGATGCAAAAATTTTATTTGATATCAGTGCAACACCTGCACCAGCAACTGCACTTTGTTTTATAAATTTTCTTCGTGAAATATTCATGATTTTAATTTTATTATAAGCCCCAGCTTTTCATTACCTGTAAATCTTCTTTGGCGCAATCAAGCGGTGTTTGGGTTTGGTAAGATTCCTGCTCCAAAGTAAACTGCTTTGTGCCGCCATATTTTTTTGCATAATCAACAATTGCTTTAACGCCAATAACACCTTTGCCCAACACGGTGCTTTCGTAACCTTCAGCATGCGTTGCACTTTTAATTTCATCTTTAACATGCATGGCAAAAAATCTTCCCGGATACAGTTTTAAATATTCCATTGCCCTGCCGCCAGTGCCATACATGTTGCCAATATCAATTTGCTGCGCAACAAGATTTTTATCAGTTGATTTTAAAAGAATATCATACAATCTTTCATTATTAAAATAATGATTGAACTCATAACTTTCATTATGATAGGCAAACTGTACTCCTGATTTTTTTGCAAGCTCACCGGTTTTATTAAACAGTTGCATGTACCATTTATAATCATCTTCTTTTTTAGAAAGGCTTTCATCAACGCCAGGACTAATCACATACTTCATTCCAACTGCGGCTGCATCTTCAAACGTATGTTTCCAGTCATCTGTAAAATCGTTGGTTGATTTATTCCATGCCTCTGCACCAAGATAGCTGTGGCCGCTTAACATTATCAGTCCATCATCATTCAATAATTTTCTAAAATCTCCTGGTGAGTAGCCATAAAATTTTCGGTTCTCATAACCTGCATGTTCAACATGCGTATAACCGATGGCTGCTAATTGTTTAAGCGTTGCTGCAGGATCTTTTTTCATATCATCACGTACTGTATAAAGCTGAATGCCAATAAAGTGGTCACTTGCTTTTTCAGCAAATATTTTGTTTGATATGATTGATGCACCTGCTAATGCAAAGCTGCTTTGCTTAATAAAATTGCGTCTTGAAGTTTTCATTATCGTTAGTAATTAGGTTTAAAAATAGGCAAACTAAATTATGTTTTGATAAACTTTAAATTTCTTTCAATGCCTTTAAACTTTGTTCTTTTTAAAGAAGAATTTTTAAACATTTGTTTGAATGTTTCTTCGGAAAGATTTTCCCATTCGGCTGTTGAAAGATTTAAAATTTCAGGTATGGGTATAAATGCAAGTTCATTAGTTGGTTTACTGAAACGGTTCCATGGGCAAACATCTTGGCAAACATCACAGCCAAACATCCAGTTCTCAAATTTACCTTTCATTTCACCTGGAATTATTGCATCTTTTAATTCAATAGTAAAGTAAGAAATACACCGGCTTGCATCAATCACTTTATCATTTAAAATAGCATTGGTCGGGCAGGTCTCAATACATTTTGTGCAAGTGCCGCAGTAATCTTTTGCAAGAGCATCATCATACAATAATTCAAGATCAACAATTAATGTGGCAATAAAAAAATAAGAACCTTGCTGTTTATTTATAAGATTTCCATTCTTGCCAATCCATCCGGCACCACTGCGCAAGGCCCAGCTACGTTCAAGCACCGGTGCACTATCAATAAATCCACGCCCGTTTATGTCACCAATGTTTTGTTTTATGTGTTGAAGCAATGTATTCAGCTTATCACGGATTACTTCATGATAATCTTTTCCATAAGCATATTTAGAAATTTTTGGTGCGCCGCTTTGTTGTTGCTCACCAGGAAAATAATTCAGCAATAAGGTAACTACACTTTTTGCACCGGGCACAAGCTTGCATGGATCAACACGCAGGTCAAAATAATTTTCCATATAACTCATCTTGCCCTGAAAGCCTTGCTGCAGCCAGCTTTCAAGCCGGCGTGCATCATCATCAAGTTTAACTGCTTTTGCAATACCACAATAATAAAATCCAAGATCAGCACTAAAGTTTTTAATGATTCGCGTATGGTTTTTTTTATTCTCCAATAAGACAAAACTAAATTTTGAATATGTAATTATTGTATAATTGTATTGAAAATATAAACTAACTACTTATGCCTGTCAACCGGTTGATTGCAACAATATGTTGCATTTTAATTTGCTTAAGTTTATCAGCTCAATACAAAGAAGCGCAAATAAAATTCGGAGATATAAAAGCGGAAGATTTTAAGCCACAGTTTTACAGCATTGATTCTTCTGCAGATGCTGTTTATCTTGATGACATAGGATCTGTTAAACATACAGGAAACACGGAAGGCTGGTTTTCGGTTGTATATAAAGTTCATGAAAGAATCCGCCTTTTAAATAAAAAGAGTTTTGATGATCTTGGAACAGTAAAAATACCGCTTTATATAAAAGATAATAATAAAGAAAAGCTTGATAATCTTGAAGCAGCTACGTATAATCTTGAAGATGGTAAAGTAGTACAAACAAAGGTTGAAAAGAATTCTGTTTTCGAGGAGAAAGACGGCGATTACCAGATTATGAAATTTACTTTTCCAGGTTTAAAGGAAGGTTCAATAATTGAATATACTTATACAACTACCAGCCCATTTTACAGGGATATTCCCGGGTTTACTTTCCAGGGAAGTTATCCTGAATTATGGAGCCAGTATTCAATTGAGGAACCGGGATTTTTTGATGTGGTGCTTTTAAAACAAGGGTTTCTTACACCTGTTATAGATACCGCAATATTATCAAGCGCAAGTTTTAATGTTATCGAACAAAATGGTACTGAAGCATCAAAGGAGTACAGCATAAACAGCAGAACCGTAAAACATACCTGGGCTTATAAAAATGTGCCGGCACTTAAAGAAGAAAGTTATATAACCAGCATGCGCAATTACATTGAAAAGGTTGAATTTCAATTTTCTGCTATTCAATTTCCAAATGAAACGCGTGAAACGTTTATGACTTCGTGGACGGAGATGGCTGATCAGCTGATGAAAAACGAAAACTTTGGTGAAAATTTAAGCCATGACAACGGATGGCTTAAAAGTGATATTAAAGATGCTGTAAATGGAGAAGCAGATAACCTGCAACGAATTAAAAATATTTATTTATACGTACAAAATAACTATACCTGCATAGATCATAGTGCTGTGTATTTATCCCAGCCTTTAAAAAAAACAGAACAATCTAAAAAAGGTAATGTATCAGATATAAACATGCTTCTGGTAGCCATGCTACACAATGCCGGTTATAATGCAGACCCGGTTTTATTAAGCACGAGAGAACATGGTAAAGCAAATGATGTTTATCCTTTATTGTTAAAATACAACTATGTTGTTGCACGTGTTAATGTTGCTGATAAATCTTACTTGCTTGATGCATCAATTAATAATCTTGGGTTTAATCATCTTGATGAAGATTGTTACAATGGTTACGGCCGCCTGGTATCTTCTAATCCCATTCTTATTAATTTGTCTGCAGATTCAATTAAAGAAGCAGAGTTAACTACTATGTTTATTGAAAGCGATAAAGACGGAAAGATGGATGGAAGTTATAAATGTTTAATGGGTGAAATTCAATCCGCTGACTTTCGCAATGAAATGAAAAAGAAAAATAAAGAAGAATATTTTAAAGACGTAAAAAAAGAATTTTCTTTTGATGTAAATCTAAATGATGCAGAAATTGACTCGCTTAAAAACCTGGAAATGCCTGTATCTGTTTCGTATAATGTGAATTTTAAAATGGACGATGATATTGTTTATTTTAATCCGCTTGTATTTGCAAATCCATTAAAAGAGAATCCTTTCAAATCTGCACAACGTACTTACCCGGTTGAAATGCCTTACTGCACTGATAAAACATATATCATGAATATGCGGGTTCCAGATGGTTATAAGGTTGATGAATTACCAAAGTCTGCAAAGGTTTTATTAAACGATGATGAAGGTATGTTTGAATATATGATTCAAAAAAATGATGACCTGATACAGTTGCGTTGCAGAACAAAAATAAACAAGGCAAATTTTGATCCTGAAGATTATGAAACCCTGCGCAACTTTTTTGCTTTCATAGTTGAAAAGGAAGGCGAACAAATTGTGTTTAAGAAAATGTAATTATGAAAAATATTTTACTCGTCGCAACAGGTTTCTTTATCATTCAAATATTACATGCACAGGATTATAACGTGTCATCAATTCCTGACTCTTTATTAAATAACGCAAATGTTGTAAACCGTTATTCAGAAATGCATTTCACAATTTATAATGAGAAAAAAGTAAACCTTTATGAGAAAGAAGTTTATACAATTTTAAATGACG
>CAZZXW010000030.1:8406-9380 GCA_964658095.1 uncultured Parafilimonas sp.
TATGATCAGTTTAATTCCATTAATGATATAAACGGTGTTTTATACAATACATCAGGAAAAAAAATTAAAGAAGTAAAGAAAAGAGATATTTCAGACCATGCGAGTTTTGATGGTTTTAGCTTAATGAATGATGCCAGGTATAAAGAGCATAATTTTTATTGCAACGATTATCCTTATACAGTTGAATATGAAGAGAACGATGATTGTGATCAAACATTTCATTTTGATACATGGAACCCGCAAATATCAGCCTTAATGAGTGTGCAGTATAGTAAGCTAATTGTTGAAACACCTGTTGGATATAAATTCCGCTATAAGCAATTCAATATGGCTGCGGCACCAGTGATAACTCAAAGCAAAAATTCTATTGTGTATACATGGGAAGTAAAAAATTTAACTACAAAAAAAGAAGAGCCTTTTCAACCTTCATGGAGAGAAATAATGCCATCAGTAATGCTTGCGCCATCTTCATTTAGTTTAGGAAATTACCAGGGCAATATGGATAGCTGGAAGAGTTACGGAGATTTTATGAATCAACTGCGCCAGGGCAGAGATATATTGCCTGCAGATGTAAAACAAAAAGTTCATGTACTTACTGATAACTTAAAAGATCCACGCGAAAAAGTAAACATTCTTTATAATTACCTGCAGAAAAATTCAAGATATGTAAGCGTGCAGTTAGGTGTTGGCGGTTGGCAACCTTTTGATGCAAATTATGTAGCAACCAATAAATATGGCGATTGCAAAGCATTATCAAATTACATGATTGCACTTTTAAAAGAAGCTGGTATAAAAGCATACTATGTTGCAATAAGAGCAGGCGAAGATGAAGAACCAATTCAAACTGATTTTCCAATGAATGAATTTAACCATGTAACGGTTTGCGTGCCGCTTAACAAAGATTCTGTTTGGCTGGAATGCACCAGCCAGACAAAGGCTGCAGGCTTTGCCGGTAATTTTACCGGTGACAGATA
>CAZZXW010000030.1:9390-15544 GCA_964658095.1 uncultured Parafilimonas sp.
GGTGGACATATAGTATCAACCCCACATTATACTTCTAAAGAAAACCAGGTTTTGCGTAACATTAAAGCAAACCTTGATTCAGCTGGAAATTTAAACGCTGAAGTAAGTTCTCATTATACTGGTTGCGAAACAGATGATCTGCATCTTCAGCTTGAGTATTTGAGCAGGCAACAATTTGATGAAAAATTAAAACAGGAATTTGATATTCCAACCTACGATGTAGATAACTACATTGCCAAAGAAACAAAAGCTGTTATACCATCAATTGATGAATACTTTAAATTAACCGCAAGTGATTATTCAACTGTTACAGGCAAGCGTGTTTTTCTTAAACCAAATTTGCTTACATACAATTCAGCTAAAATAGATACTTCAGCAGAAAGAAAATTTGACATTGTAATAGCACATTCATTCAAACATGTGGACTCAATAATGATAAACCTAGCTTCAGATTATACAGTTGAAAGCTTACCAAAAGATGTTGTTTTAAATACAGTATATGGCAATTATTCAATTCATTTTAAAATTGATAAAAGCACAGTGTATTGTGTAAGATCATTTGAGCAGAATACATCAAGATTTCCCGCTTCCGATTATAAGCAATTCGGTAATTTTTTAAATACTGTTTATAAAGCAGATAAAAGCAAAATTGTTTTTACAAAAAAATCAACTTAGTTATTTAAAACTTAAACTGGTAACCCAGCGTTACAATCTCTTCCAGATAGCCAAAGTCATGCGTTGCCCTGTTGCCCTTTGATGAATTAGTATCAACAAGCGCATTCACATATTTTACAAAACCTGTTTTGGCTGTACCTTCCAAAAACAATTTTTTCAATGGATAAAAACGCAAGCCACCTTCAGCAGCAAAATTGTAACCTGCAATATGAAAATCATTGTTTAATCTTTCACCACGCCATGTAAAATCTGTGCGTGGAATATTGATGCCTGCACCGGCTTTATAAATAAGCGTCAGCAAATCTCTTTTCTTTATTTTGGTTAAAAACAACGGTTTCTGTTCAACATAATTTATATGCAGCCAGTTGGCACCGTCAGTATGTTCAAAATGTAAAAAAGTTTCGCGGTTTAAAATGCTGTCGCCATCAACATGCACTTTGTCAATTGTTCCGGTTACATGCACATTCTGGCCATCAGCAACTATATATTTTGCATGATCAAAATTTATTTCAATAGCTTTTGTAAAGCTCTTGTTCAAGTAAAATCCAATCCTGTAATTGTATTGCGGAATGCTTATCTGTGTTGGCCTTTTTATAATGTCTTCATAACCATTGGTATCATGTGCTTTTGCGTGGTGCAAGGTAAAATTGTTGCCATTGCTCATTTTAAAGTGAATGTTACTGTGTGTATAATTTTCAGAATTATACCCCCACTGTATATACATGCCTTTAAAAAAATTATGGTTTTCTTCTTGTGCTTTGGTTAACACAACTATAAACATTGCAGCAGTTAATGTAAGCGTTAGTTTCATTACAATAAGTATTTATTTACTGTTGGGGCAGATGTAAAATTATATAACCGGCAATGTTTACAGAAAAATAAAAATATAACTGCAATTACTGCATACAAAACCGTTTATAAATGCCATTGTTTCACTTAGAAAAAGGTTTTTAACTAATGAATGATTTTTGATAATTAATCTTGTTTGAATGTATAATTCAAATCGAAAAAGGAGAACAGAAAAATGAATTTAGGAAATTTCACAATAAAAGCTGCTGAAGCCTTTCAACAGGCGCAACAGCTTGCTTTCAATAACGGAAATCCAAATATTGAAACGGAGCATATTTTAAAAGCTTTGTTGGAACAACAGGATTCGCCCGTTGAATATCTTTTAAAGAAAAATAATGTAACGCTAAACGTATTGGATACTAAGCTTGATGAACTTATCAGCAAGTTACCAAAGATCAATGGTGAAGCAGCACAATCTGCAAGCCGTGATGTAAATAATGTAATGCTGCGTGCAGGTGCTGTGTTAAAACAGTTCAATGATGAATTTGTAACGCCTGAACATTTATTGCTTGCTGTTTTACAGGGCAATGATGCATCAGCCAAATTATTAAAGAATTCAGGTTTAACAGAAAAAGGCTTAATAGCTGCTATTAAAGATTTGCGTAAAGGTGAAACTGTAACATCGCAAACTCAAACACAGGAATTTAATGCATTGAATAAGTATGCAAGAAATTTAAACGAAATGGCAAGACAAGGCAAACTTGATCCTGTTATTGGCCGTGATGAAGAGATAAGAAGAACGCTGCATATACTTTCACGCAGAACAAAAAACAACCCGATATTGGTTGGTGAACCAGGCGTTGGTAAAACAGCCATCGCAGAAGGCATTGCGCATAGAATTGTAAATGGCGATGTGCCTGAAAACTTAAAATCAAAAATTATTTATGCGCTGGATATGGGCCAGCTTATTGCCGGCGCAAAATATAAAGGCGAGTTTGAAGAAAGATTAAAAAGCGTTGTAAAAGAAGTTGGCAACAGTGATGGTGAAATAATTTTATTTATTGACGAGATACATACGTTGGTTGGTGCCGGTGGTGGCGAAGGTGCGATGGATGCAGCTAATATTTTAAAGCCTGCATTAGCACGTGGAGAATTACGTGCAGTTGGCGCAACTACTTTAAATGAATACCAGAAATTTTTTGAAAAAGATAAGGCGCTGGAACGCCGTTTTCAAAAAGTGATAATTGAAGAACCGAATGTTGAAGATGCGATTTCTATTTTGCGTGGTTTGAAAGATCGCTATGAAACGCATCATCATGTACGTATAAAAGATGAAGCCATTGTTGCTGCAGTTGAATTATCACATCGCTATATAACCGATCGATTTTTGCCTGATAAAGCAATTGACCTTATTGATGAAAGCGCTGCCAAGCTTCGGCTTGAAATGAATTCCATGCCTGAAGAACTGGATAATCTGGAAAGACAAATTCGCCAGTTAGAAATTGAACGTGAAGCCATCAAGCGGGAAAATGATGAAGATAAATTAAGATTGCTTGGCATCGAGATAAGTAATCTTAGTGTTGAACGTGATACATTAAAAGCAAAGTGGCAGCAGGAAAAAGAACTGCTTGATAAAATTCAAAATGCAAAAGCTTCTATCGAACAATTAAAATTGGAAGCAGAGCAAGCTGAACGTAATGGCGATTATGGAAAAGTTGCTGAGATACGTTATGGCAAAGTAAAAGAACAGGAAAAAGCAATTGAAAATCTAACTGTTCAGTTAAATGAGTTAAGCCAGCACAGCCGGCGCTTAATGAAAGAAGAAGTAGACGCTGAAGATATTGCTGAAAATGTAGCAAAGGCAACTGGTATTCCGGTAACAAGAATGATGCAAAGCGAAAAGCAAAAGTTATTGCATCTTGAAGAACATTTACATGAAAGAGTTGTTGGACAGGAAGAAGCAATTGTTGCTGTTGCAGATGCAATACGCAGAAGTCGCGCTGGTTTGCAGGATCCGAAAAAACCAATTGGCTCATTTATATTTTTAGGAACAACAGGTGTCGGTAAAACAGAGTTGGCAAAAGCACTTGCAGAATATTTGTTTGATGATGAAAGTATGATGACGCGTATTGATATGAGTGAGTACCAGGAAAAACATACTGTGTCTCGTTTAGTTGGTGCACCTCCTGGATATGTTGGTTACGATGAAGGTGGCCAGCTAACAGAAGCTGTACGCCGCAAACCTTACAGCGTTGTTTTGTTGGATGAAATTGAAAAAGCTCATCCTGATGTATGGAATGTTTTATTGCAGGTTTTGGATGATGGAAGATTAACTGATAATAAAGGCCGTGTGGTAAACTTCAAGAACACGATCATTATAATGACTTCTAATATTGGAAGTACATTGATTCAGGATTCGTTTCAAAATGTAAATGAAAACAACTTTGAAGAGGTTGTTGAAAATACTAAGATTGATGTAATGAATTTGCTTCGTCAAACTATACGTCCTGAATTTTTAAACAGGGTTGATGAGATTATTATGTTTCAGCCTTTGCTTAAAAAAGAGATCCGGAATATTGTACGCATACAATTAAATCTGTTGAAGAAAGTGCTTGAAGCAAATCATATCGAATTAAAATTTACAGATTATCTTTTGGATTATCTTGCTGAACAAGGTTATGATCCGCAGTTTGGTGCAAGGCCTTTAAAGCGTTTGATTCAAAAGCAGATCGTTAACCATTTAAGTAAAAAAATTCTTTCAGGCGATATTGACAGGTTGCATCCTGTATTGGTTGATGTGTTTGATAATGTAGTTGTGTTTAGGAATGATGTGCCTGAAAAAGTAAAATAATTTCCTTTACTCTTTATAAAAAATCCGTTTTTAAACGGGATTTTTTATTAGCCTTCTTAACATTACATTTGCTTATCACTTAAATATTAACCTTGGATACTTCAGGCTTTTTTGAAACTTTTTTTAATAATGCTGAATATAACGGCATACTTGTAATGGACAAAGAAGGAACAATCCTCAATGTCAATAAAGCCTTTCATATCAGGTTTGGATATGAAGCAAAAGATTTGATTGGTAAAAATTTTTCTTTATTGTTTACAGAAAAAGATAAGGAAACAAACAGGCCTGAAAGAGAGCTTCAGAATGTTTTAGCCAACGGTTCTGCCAATGATGAAAATTATTTAATGCATAAAGAAGGCAATAAAGTATGGGTTACTGGCGAATCTGTTTTAATAGAAAATGACGAGGACCAAATTTACATAGTGAAAGTGGTGCATAATATTCATGCCCAAAAACAACTTGAACGTTTTCTGTTGCAGTCGCATGAATTTATTGATACTGTTTTTGATTCAATTGAAGAATCTGGCTTGCTGATGCTTGACAGTAGTTTGCGGGTAATAAAAACAAATAAAACTTTTCTGCAAATATTTCAATTAAAGCAACCACTTGAAAAAGGATGCCGTTTATCAGATATACATCCTTTTTGGCAAAGGGCAGATGTTAAACAGCAAGCCGTTAATTTTCTTGTGATGCACAATTCAGGTGTAGAAAGAATTTTTGAAACGGAGACAAAAGCGGGTGATATAAATGAAATAAAATTACAAGCCAAATTAATTGAAGGTGTTCCTGATAAAGAAAGAAAATTATTAATCATGTTGAAGATGTATCCGCAACCTGTTAAATGAAAACGATAAGCGTTGCCATATTATTTACCTGCATGGTTGCTGTAACATTCAGCAATTTGCTAATGATAGCATCTTATAAATTAAACAGGCAATACATAAGTAAAACGCTTTGCATAAATAAAGACAATGCTGCTATGCATTGCAACGGGCGCTGCTATTTAAATAAACAACTTTCAAAAGCTGAAAAGCCTTCTTCACCATTAAATACAAAAAGCAGTGAGCGTTTTGAAATACAACTTTTCTGCATTAGCGTGTCTTTGTTTTCTCAAAATAATTTTAAAACAAAGAAGGCTTATTTTAATAAGCGTCAAAATTTTACTGCTCAACAATTTTCACGTTTAAACTTTCGTCCTCCGCAGGTATAGTCTTTTCATTTATATTATTCATGTTCTTACAGCATTTGCAGTTAGCTGCATTGTTGCATCTTAATTTTTCAATCAGCAATATTTATTTATGAAAAGATTTTTTTTCATCCTTTGCATATCTTTCTATTCATTTTATTCTAATGCCTGTCCTATTTGCGGTTGTGGCGTTGGCGGATTTTACATTGGTTTACTTCCCACCTATAAATCTCAGTTTATCGGCATTCGTTACCAGTATTCACATTACGAAACGCATCTTACTAACGAACCAGGCCAGTTTTCTCATGACTACTATCACCAGGTTGAGTTATATGGTGGCGTTACCATCGGCCAGCATTGGCAACTGCTTGGCTTCGTGCCTTATCATTTTAATCATCAGATTACGGATGATGGAATTGTGGATAGAAATGGTTTGGGCGATATTACTTTATTGGCCAATTATAAATTGTGGCAATCATCAAACTTTACAAAAAGCAATAAGAGTTTTAGACAGGAGTTCTGGCTGGGTGCAGGTATCAAATTACCAACAGGAAAATACAGTGTAAATTTTGCTGATTCATCTACCAGTGATCTGGATGATTTGTTGGGTGATGTAAACAGCCAGATGGGCACGGGCAGTACAGACTTCATTT